>CAZJYC010000052.1:0-18199 GCA_964550165.1 uncultured Eubacteriales bacterium | reverse complement strand
AAGGTCACGGTCAAATTCCAGGCGCATCCGGAAAGCATGGCCGGCGGAGTGTTCGCTTGCGTCATGCTCAAGCGCAAATAGAAAAAAATTCCTGTTTGATAAATCCAGCGGAAAAAGAATAGAATAGGCTGTCAATTCAGTGCACCTTTTACCATGAAAAGGGACAGCTTAATCTTAATCGCCGTCTTAATCATCACCCTCTTCGCCGTCTACTGGAAAACTTTTCGTTTCGAGCTGATATGGGACTCAAAATTGTATCTCAAGCAAAATCCTCTTTTCACAGAAAATGAACCGCTTTCCTCTGCTTTCAAGCAGAGTTTCCTGCGTGAGCCCTTAGGAATGAACATGCTTGGTTCTTATTACAGGCCCTTATTAACACTATCCTTCATGATAGAAAATAAACTGTGGGGGCTCAAGAATACAAGCTTAAGACTCGTAAACTTAATCATCTATATCTTCTCGCTGATTTTTCTGTATTTTTTTTTAAAGGAGCAATCAGAAAAAAAATATTTTGCCGAAATTGCAACACTTCTTTTTGCTTTTTATCCTCTTAATGCCGAAAACATCGTCTGGGTTGTGGGAAGAAGTGACTTGTTTGTGCTTTTCTGGGGGACTCTAACCTTTCTTTTTCTCGAATTTTTTATAAAAAAAGGACAATATCATTTTTTGATTCTCTCCTCTCTTTCCTATTTATTGGGAATCTTTTCCAAGGAGTCATTTCTCTTTTTCCTTCCCGTTCTCATCATCTATGAACTCATCAAAAGAAAAAAAATCTCTGTTCCCTATCATCTGGCAAATGTATTATTCAGCATTCTCTTTTTTGTCCTAAAGAACGCAATTTTAGAGATCAAAAATTTAAGGATCATCTTCTCTTCTCACTTCACAGAAAATATCAAAGCCGGCTTAGGTTCCTTAGGGTATTATTTCAGGTCGATGATTTTCCCGTTCACCTATGATATGTTTCTCCCTCAGAAGGATGTAACAAATCTCAAGTATTATATATCCGGAATCTTCTTCATTCTGCTTTTCGCTTATTTGTTGTATAGATCCAAAAAAGATAAAGAAGTTATCATTCCCCTATCTTTTATCCTATTTTTCATCCTCGGGCACATCGTCCTACTCTATACAATCCTTTATCCTTTCAAAATATATGCCCGTTACATGATGATACCCGCTTTAGGGTTTATATGGATTTTTGTAAAATATATAAGCGCTTTAAAAGAGAAGATAAGACTTAGCCTAATCTTTATTTTAATTCTTCTCTTTATTCCTTCAGCGATAATAAATTCTTACTCCTATAAAAGTGAACTCGCCTTCTTCGAAAGAGCGAACAAGTCATGTCCCAAAGATGGTTATATCCTCTTCCAGATTGCCAGAGTGCTGCACGAGAAAAAAAATTATCTTGGAGCAGAGCTGGCGTTAAACAGGGCACTCTTCTCTGAAAAACAGAAAGAAACAGCCATGCTTGTCCACCTGTTCTACGCAGAGATAGAGTTTAGAAAGTCGGATTACAAAAATGTTCTGAAATGGCTCGCCAGCGTAGAAAGTTTTGCCATTTCTCCCTATGTGGAGCTTGCCCCTTTGATGAAATTCCTAATCGATTATAAAAAAGCCCTCGTTTATGTCTGCCAAGGAAAAACCGTTTCAGCCGAGACACTTTTAAAAGAAAACATTGAAAAATATAAAAATAAAAAAGACCTCTATCTAGAGCTATACAATCTGTACATCGGTCACAATCTCTGGGAAAAGGCAGAAGAACTTGAAAATACTATGAAAGAGAGTTTTCCGTCTTTCAAAAACCTGAACGCAAGCCAAACAAAGAGAGAATCTGGATTGCTATCTCCAGAAGAAAGAATAGGATTTTACATTCGTTATAAAAATTTCGGCCAAGCAAGAGAGATTGTTAACACACTGTCTCCTATGAAGTTAGATCTAAAAATTCTCCTGGCGAAACTCTATTATTGGGAAGGAAAAGAGGAAGAGGGGAAAAAAATAATCCATGAAATTCTCTTAGAATATCCAGATGATTCTAAGGTTATAAATACGTTAGGAAACTTTTATTTAAATGACTTGATAAGAGTCAAAGAAGCCCTATTCTATTTTGAAAAATCTCTGGAAATAAATAAAGCGCAGCCTGAAATTTCAAGATTAATCTCATATCTTACCCAAAACTATTTGAACAAATTAAAAGACTATTAACTGAAGGCTATAGAATTTTTAAGGGGAGAACAGACTTGGATTCGTCAATGGAGGTCAATACCCTTTAGAAATCTCTTAGGAATAAGTTGTCATTTTCCAACATTGACACTAAGGCAAACAAACGTGTGTAAAATTCGAAAATGAGCACATGCTTTCTGAGAGGCTTGGGTCAGCTCATCCTATAAATTTCCTTCGGTGAGACGATAGTCTGGACTCTCCTGTCCTTCTTGTCCATCAGAGAAGAAAAATCCTCGAAGACCTGGGCTTCATGGATAAGGGCGATCCTTGGAGTCTTCTCATCCATGAGCCCAGCTTCCGAAAGGATTTCGTCTTCTCTGTCCCCGTAGCCCGTGCCTTTGCCAATCCTGTTCCCCTTCTTATCCACTGCCACAGCACCTGTCAGATAAAGGTCAACCTTTTCGAGATGGGATTTTATTTCGACCGGCTTTCCATACTTGGAGAATCCTTTGATGCTCGAGGCTTCAAATGCCTTTTCTTGGGGAATATCCTTGATGAGATAAAAGCCTTTCATCCTCGGTGCAGCCACAAGAAGGGCTTTTCCCTCTTTTAAGGCCTCGGCCCTTGCAGGATGCAGACAGGAATCCGGAGCAGAGAATATCACCCTTGCCTTTTTCCACTCTGGAAGTGTTTTTAATTTCTCTGCGGCAGATCTTGAGCCTATGAAATTCGGTATCCTTCCATGGCAGGGCCGTGGAAAGATCACAAGGTTGTTTACCTCCATGGAAATCCAAACAGCCTGCCGGATTTCCTGTTTACTCATGAAGACCATGTTTTTCAGATTCATCGCTTGTCCTTGTCTGTCCATATTACAATAAATCTATCAAATCTGCCAAAAGGCGAATTTAAATTTTTGCCTGAAAGCATTTTTTTTGACGCAGAGAATTCAAAAGGTTAACTTGTTCCTGACTTTTCTGCCGTTTTTTGCCATAATCTCTGTATGATCAAATCAATTCCGGAAGATTTCATCGTTGAAGAAAAAGCAGACCTACCCTTGCGCGAAAAAGGGAGTTACAGAGTTTATCTTCTGAGGAAAAAAAACTGGAATACCCTTGACCTCATCCATTTCTTAGCCAAGTCTCTTTCCCTTCCTTCCAGAAAATTCTCTTATGGAGGAAAAAAAGACAAGCACGGGCTGACCTCGCAGTTCATCACCATCAAAGATCGAAGGGATTATACCCGGCAAGGAGAGGATTTCTCTATAGAGTCAAAAGGATTCATGCTAAGGCCCATGAGTCCTGACCTTATAAAAGGCAATTTTTTCAGAGTGACCACGCGAAATCTCGAAGATTTTGAGACTATCGAGAGAAACATTGAAGAGGTTGAGACATTCGGCTTTCCGAATTTTTTCGATGACCAAAGGTTCAGAAGCTACAGCCCGGAAAAGGGCTTCTTTGCCGAGAAAATTCTCAAACAACACTGGAATGACGCTCTTCAAGTCTATCTGACATCCATCTCGACCAATAAAAAAAGAAAAGAAAGAGAAAGGAAAGATGGCATTTTCAAAAATTGGAGAGATTGGAAGACCTGCCTGAGCTATGCCAAATATCCTGTCGAAAAAAGGATATTTCGATTTCTGAAAGATTACCCAAAGGATTTAGCCAGGGCGTTGGACTGGATTCCGGAGGAAGAAGTCTCGATGCTCTATTCCGCCTTTCAATCTCACCTGTGGAATGAGCTCCTGAGGAGATTTGTCCAACAAAAGGCCAAAAAACTTGAAGAAGTGAAAGGCATTGAGGGAAGCTATCTTTTCTGGAGAAAGCTCGACAAGGAAGCATTTCTCTACCTGAGCGATCTTGAGCTTCCCACGGCTTCAGCCAAAATGCAATTTCCGGATAGCCCCACACAATCGCTTTATGAAGAGATATTGAAAGAGAAAGAGCTTAAATACAGTTCCTTCAGAACAAAGGTCCTGAGCAAAGTCTACTTCAAATCTTTCCTGAGAAAAGCGGTCATCATCCCCGATGACATCAAAATCATCGATAAAGCAGAGGATGAACTTCACGCAACGAAAAAGAAAATGACACTTTCCTTCTTCCTTCCCAGAGGTTCCTATGCCACCATGCTGATGAAAAGATTGAGCTTGGTGCCATAGAAAGGATCCCTATCCGGTTTGAATTCACTTTTTTTTAAATACTAAAAATCCTGAAGGCTTCGCGGATACCGGAATCTGTCCAAAATTCTGTGCTACTACTCCTATATTTCCGCGGCAGCGGAAGCTTGGGAAGCTTTTACAGCCCTCCTGTGTGCCCATTCTCTGATCTTTCTTATCTGTTCGTACATGGTCGTGGAAAGGGGAACCGACCTTGAAAATATTCTGAAAAGATCATCCTCGGAGAGGGCTCTTTTCTCATTAAAGGCCTCATACATTGCGGATATTATTGCCTGCTCTATCTCAGCCCCAGACCATCCTTTTGTAATCTTAGCTAGTGGAGCGATGTTAAACCCTTCAAAGTTGGGAGCTCTCTTCCTGAGATGAATCCTGAAAATCTCTTCCCGCTCTTTTTCCACGGGAAGGTCCACGAAGAAGATCTGATCAAATCGTCCTCTTCTCAGAAGCTCTGCGGGCAGAAGATCTATCCTATTGGCCGTCGCAGCGACAAAAACAGATGATTGATGTTCCTGCATCCAGGTGAGGAAATAACCGAGTATTCTTCCCGTGGCGCCCTCTGAGACTTTGTCATTGATGCCGCTTTCGATCTCATCTATCCAGAGGATCGCTGGAGCAAGAGAATCCATGGTTTTGAGAGCCCTGGCAAAGGCCTCTTCAGGAGGGCCTGCTATGCCCGAATAAACAAGGTTCATGTCGAGCCGAAAGAGGGGAAGGGACCACAGAGATGATATGGTCTTGACAGAAATGGTTTTCCCACAACCGCTTACTCCCATAACGAGCAATCCCTTGGGCTGATCGAGTCCGAATTTCCGGGCCTCTGGAGTAAATGCCTTCTGTCTTTTTCTGAGCCAGTCTTTAAGATTTTCAAGTCCCCCGATCTCATCGATCCGGGGAGTGTTGTGGACATATTCAAGAATAACTTCTTTCAGAATAATCTGCTTTTTCTCCATATGAAGCTCGTTAAGAATATCGGCTGTGATGGAAGCTTTTCCATGGAATATCTTTATGAGGGATCGAAAGGCTTCATCAAGAGTTAATCCCTGAAGGCCAAGCACAAAATTCTTTTTATCCTCCTCTCTGAGTTTGATGGAAATCCCTTTTTTCTGATGGGAGAGGAGAACCTGATTCAGAAGATCTTCTAATTCACTGAAGCCGGGCAGTGGAAAATCAATGATCTCTATTTCTTTTTTCAACTCATTCGGCAAGATGACAAAGGGAGAAAGCAGAAAGAGAAATTTTGATGTATTCTTAAGGGCTTGATAGGCGTCCCTTACGCCTCTTAAGACCTCTGGTCTCTGGAGAACAAAGGGATGCAGGTCTTTAAAGAGAAAGGCTGAGGGTTTATCGTACGAGATCACAAATTCAATGGCTTTGATTGGATCCCGGGTCTCAGGTATTTTGTCTTCCTTTTTCTTAATCCCGAAGGAAGAACTCCAGACAAAGAATTCATGATTGGGCAAAATGGATTGGAGTAGAGATTCAAGACTCCTTTCCACCCTTCCTTCTTCCCAGGAGATGATATAGACAATCGGGTATTTGGCAATTATGCATTTTTTTACTGTCTCGATACCGGTCATGGCTGCCAAAAAAAGTCCAGTCTTACATCCCTGATGACAAATTTTACTTCTTTCGCAGCTTCAATTCAACTAAAGAATTTATTCAAGCTCGCTGAATTTCTATCTGGAGAGCATTTGGTTATTCTGGAATCGCGAAGGGAATCTTAAAATTGACCATTCTGATCTGCTGTGGTATTTTCGCAAGACAGACTGGAGATAAGAATTAAAACATTCATGGGATATCTGATTGAAGAAAGTTTAAGGATTATCCCGGATGAAATTCTTGTATAAAAAGGAGAAGGGAGATGTCGACTGTGGATAAGACCCCCGTGTTTGAAGAAGCGGATGCGGTCCGCATCGCCAGGAAAAAATACGGAATTTCTGTCTCAGCCAGCCCGCTTCCGAGCGAGCGGGACCAGAATTTCTATCTCAGGAGCACCTCGGGAGAGCAGTACGTCCTCAAGATTGCTAATGCCTTAGAAAGAAAAGGCGTCCTTGAGTTTCAGAACTCTGTCATGGACCATCTCATCAAAAAAAGCGGCAGGGAGCTTTGCCCCCGGGCGTTGACTGATATTTCGGGCAGGACAATTTCAACCGTAGAGGATAGCGCGGGCTTTGTCCATTTTGTCAGGCTGGTGACATACATTGAAGGCACGACCCTGGCCCGTGTCAATCCGCAAACGCCAGAGCTTCTCTTTGACTTTGGCCGTTTTATCGGCCAGCTTGTCCTGACTTCGAGGAGCCTGCGAAAAAAAGATTTTCAGGAAAATCTAATCTGGAATTTGAAGAACGGCCCGGCCACTGTCCGGTTCTACATGAGGCATATACCGGACAGGAAGGCTCGAGTCCTGCTAAAATATTACCTCTCTCAATTCGAAAAAACCGCTTCTCCCCTGCTTCCTTCCCTTGCCCAGGGCATCATCCATAACGATGCCAACGACTACAACGTTATCATCTCGTTCCCCGACTCTTCTCCGGATAGTTTTGGGAAAAGGTCGGTCGCTGGAATCATCGACTTCGGCGACACGGTCTATTCTTATGAGCTTGCCGAACTTGCCGTGGCCTTAGCCTATGTCATGCTCAAAAAAAAAGATCCGTTGCGTGCCGCTTCTCCGGTTGTGGCCGGCTACAACTCGCTCATTCCCTTGAAGAATGAAGAGCTGCGGATTTTATTTTATTTGTCTGCACTCCGCCTGTGCCTGAGCGTTGCGATTTCAGCCTGCCAGAAAAAGCTGAGGCCTGGGGACAACTACCTGACAATTTCAGAAAGAGATGCCTGGAACCTTCTTCAAAGATTGAGGTTTGTTCCCCCGAATCTTGTTTATTATACATTGCGCGATGCCTGCGGGATGACTGCCTGTCCGGAATCGCGCCAGTTTGTGCGCTGGATTCGGAAGAACCAGCCTCGTTTCAGCCCTGTTGTCAAAACTGACCCTAAGCCGGCTAAAGCCATAACGCTCGACCTCAGTCCAGGAAGCCTGTTTTTGCAGGATGTGCCATTTCTTAAAGAGCGCAGAGTTTTCGCCTCCTCAATCCAGGCAGAAATGGAAAAAGCCGGAGCCAAAATAGGGATTGGAAGGTATGCGGAAACCCGCCTGGCTCAGACGCATGATTTGACTGAATTTGCGGGTCTGAAAACGGATGAGGGCGGACTCACCCATCTTGGCCTGGACATATTTGCCAAGCCCGGAACTCCTGTTTTTTCACCCCTGCCCGGAACGGTGTCCTGTGTCCAGAAGAGAAAACAGGCCGAAAAGGATGGCGGCTCAACTCTCATCCTCGAACATACCGTGAATAAAGGAAAAATTGTTTTTCACACGCTCTACAGGCATCTTTCCAGGGATTCCCTGGCAAAATTATCACCCGGAAAAAAGCTCAAAAGAGGAGAAAAAATTGGCAAAGTCGCAGGAGAAAGGGAGAGCGGCGGCTGGCCGCCTCATGTCCACTTCCAGGTCGTCCTCGATTTGCTGGGACTCGATTGTTCGTTACCTGGGGCCGCAAGATACACGGAGAAGAAAATCTGGCTCAGCCTGTGCCCTGATCCGAATCTCATCGCTCAAATTCATGACATCAAAACGGAAAAAAGACCTTTTTCGGCTGAAGAAATCATGGAGCTCAGAAAAAAACACGTCGGCAAATCGCTGAGCCTTACCTACAAAAAGCCTTTAAAAATTGTCCGCGGGGCGATGCAGTATCTTTACGATGATACCGGCAGGCGTTACCTGGACGCCATCAACAACGTCCCCAACGTCGGACATTGCCATCCTGAAGTTGTCCGCGCTGCAGCTCAACAGATGGCCGTCCTCAAGACGAATACCCGGTATCTTCATGACAACCTTGTCCGCTATGCCCAGAGGCTGTCCGCCAAAATGCCGGAGCCGCTCCGCGTTTGCTACATCGTCAATTCCGGGAGCGAGGCTAACGACTTAGCCCTGCGTCTAGCCCGAAATTATACAGGTCAGAAAGATGTCGTCGTGGTGGATAATGCTTATCACGGCCACCTGACCTCCCTGATCGAGATCAGTCCTTATAAGTTCAATGGACCAGGAGGCTCTGGCAAACCACCTCATACGCACGTCGTTCCGATGCCAGACCTTTACCGGGGCGCATTTCTGTATGGAGACCCCAAGGCCGGAAAAAAATACGCAGAACACATTCGCCTGGCCATCGAGCAGGTTCAAAAGAAAGGCAGGAAAATCGCCGCCTTCATCTGCGAATCCCTGCCAGGTGTGGGCGGGCATATCGTCCTCCCTGACGGCTATTTGAAGTATGCTTACCAGCACGTGCGAAGTGCAGGAGGAGTCTGCATCGCCGATGAAGTCCAGGTAGGGTTTGCCCGCCTCGGAACGCATTTCTGGGGCTTCGAGACTCAGGGTGTCATTCCGGACATCGTGACTCTCGGAAAGCCCATCGGCGACGGCCATCCTCTGGCCGCGGTGGTGACAACGCCAGAAATCGCCGATGCTTTTGCCACGGGCATGGAATATTTCAACACTTACGGCGGAAATCCTGTTTCCTGCGCTGTCGGGCTGGCTGTCCTGGATGTAATCGAAAAGGAAAAGCTCCAGGAAAACGCGCTTAAAATCGGCAGTTATCTGAAATCCCGGTTGAAGGAACTCCAGACGAAATATCCGCTCATCGGCGATGTGCGCGGCCTGGGTCTTTTTCTGGGCGTTGAGCTGGTCAAGGACAGAAAAACTCGAGCACCGGCCCCCGAGCATACGGCTTATATCGTCGAGCGAATGAAGGAGGAAGGCATTCTCATCAATCTGGAAGGGCCAAGGCGGAATGTGCTCAAGATCAAGCCGCCTCTCGTTTTCACCAAAGACGATGCGGACAAGCTTGTCAATTCCCTCGATCGAATTCTCGCCGAGGACCCGGTATGCATCACTTGACAAAAAAACTCCGCTGGAGGTTTTCTCAATTTGCGTCCCCCTTATCAAGGTTTTCGAGACGGCGGAAGGGTTCTTCCGTTCATAGAGAGCAACCTGGGCCATTCTTTCCGCTGAGTGCTTATAGAAGTCGTTGTTTTTCTAATAAAGAAAAATAATAAATCCTGCTAAGATATTGAACTTGTTGCCGCTTTCAGAATCCCCGTCTTGCGATTCTGTTTAAAATAAACTTGGCTCCAAGGGCAAAACCTGGAACTATGAAATAGCTCATGGATGGAGTCAGGTGGAATGTATTATATCTACTCTCATCATATTCATACAGATCTCCGCCAGCACTGGAAAAGCTGAAGGCCCCTGTGATGATTTTGCTTCCCTCGTTTGTGGGATAGTCCTCAGCTAGAGCAGACCCACAAAGAGCGGAAAGCAACACTTGACAAAAAATAATTTCTGTTATATTCGTGATAAGCTTTTAAAAAAAGGAGGTAATAATGAAAAGAAGCGTAATCAATCTAATTGTCTTAATTTTTTGCATCTCTAGCTTTGCTTTTCTCGGCTATGCCAGTCCTTCAACCAATAACGAAAATGCCCGGACTGAAGAAGAACAAACAGGTGGAACCACAGTAGAAAAAGGGAAGTTCGAATTTTCTATAGCTACATATCTAAATATAGACAGAATAAAGACAAAATATGACGGAGAGGAATTTGACCCTTACACTATTACAACACTCAGTGTTCCCGTAAGATTAGGCTATTTTCTTACTAACAATATTGAATTAGAGCCTGAAATTGTCCATACGTATGTGAAATATAGCGAAGAAGATTACTCATACTCTCAAACATCATCTCTTTTGCTTGCCAATGTTGCTTATAATTTTAAAACTGCTTCTAAAGTTATGCCTTTTGTCATCGGAGGAGCCGGGCTAGCGAGGGTATCTTATGATGAAACGGGCGAAGAGGGTGAAAGTCATTCTTCATTTGCCTGGAACGCAGGAGGCGGAATTAAGTGGTTTGCTACCAATAGCGTTGCTTTAAGAATCGAATATCGCTTCATGCATTTTGCCTTTAAAGAAGATATCGACACCATTTATAAAATAACCGAAGGTCACACCTACCACAGGATATTCTTTGGTTTTTCTGTGTTCTTCTGATGGATCATTTTGGATAAATTTAAAAAAGTTCATTTTTAAGCATATAAAAAGTTTCGGTTAAATCGAAAAAAAAATTAATCTTTAGTTAACTCATTTATCCTACCTTCCACTATCACATTCAAAACCCCCATCAGTTGTTCACAAAAGGATGCTTTCCAATTGCAGATCATCGTTTACTTTTCATAAGACCCGTAGTAAATATAAATTTTTAAGAAAGGAGCTCTATCATGACAAAAGACGAATCTGGCCACCAGCATAAATTTCAGCCGCGCTGCTGCCCAAGGGGAGACAGCATCTCTACGGGCAGTAAGACTCTGAGCCGCAGGACATTTCTCAAGGGTCTTGGAGCTACGGCTCTGGGCGGAATGGCCATCGGCGGGCTTTCCTGGCCAACACTCGCGGCACTCGAGACAGAGGAGCCGAGTCTCAAGCGTCTTCGTCTTCCCTTAAAAGTCAAGCCCATTCTCACATATGATATCCCCACCAGGCAACATCAAACGAGCTGGCGTGCCTGGGGTGGAATCCAGGCTCAAAGGGACGCGGATGAGGAAGCCGCCAGGATTCAAGCCGAGCTCAACAGGCTCCGCTCAGAAGCCGACTTCCCCGTAGATTTCATGCCTGTCGCCCGCATCCGCCAGGCAAGCGACCTCTCCACAGTGACCGACCTTCGTGCATCGGACGCAATCCTGATTTATGCAGCCGGAGGATGGATGGACACATTCCACGCCCTGGGAGAAACGGGAAAGGATATGATATTTTTCTGCCGTCATAAGTCAGGGCCTGTCTATCTGTGGTATGAAATCATCAGTTCCCGCTACTTAAGACAGCATACCGATACCCTGGCTGTGAAAGGAGTCGACGATGAGGACATCGTGATCGACAGCCAGGAGGAAATACTCTGGCGGCTGCGAGCCCTGTGCGGCCTGCGCAACACTTTGGGAACGCGGATCGTGGCCGTCGGCGGGCCCGACGCCTGGTCCCAGCCGAGAGGGGTTGTGCCCAAGCTGGTAAAAGACATCTGGAAATTCGACATCCATACAATTTCTTATGATGAATTGAGCAAATTGATCAGGGATGCCCGCTCTGACCTGGCTGCCGTCAAAAAGTCCCGGCAGCAAGCCGAAGCATACTTGAAGTCTCCTGGAACTACGCTCGAGACTCAGCGACATTTCGTTGAAAACGCTTTCCTTCTTGACAGGATCTTCCGCAGCCTGATGAAGAAGGTCAACGGCAGAGCGATCACAGTCAATCAGTGCATGGGAACGATCATGCCCATTGCCGAAACAACAGCCTGCCTGACACTGAGCACGCTCAACGATGCGGGCTATCTTGCCTTCTGCGAATCGGACTTTGTGGTCATCCCTTCGGGCGTCCTGCTGGCCAATATCTCAGGCAAGCCCGTATTTCTCAACGACCCGACCTACCCCCATGAAGGCATTATCACCCTGGCCCACTGCACAGCGCCAAGAAAGATGGACGGCCAAAAAAGCGAGCCAGCGCGAATCCTGACGCATTTTGAATCAGACTATGGGGCGGCGCCAAAAGTGGAAATGAAAAAAGGACAGACGGTAACCAACATCCTTCCCGATTTCGCCGCCAAACGCTGGGTGGGTCTGCTGGGGAAAATCGTGGATACTCCCTTTCTGGACATCTGCCGCTCCCAGATCGATATAAGCTTTGCCTTCGACAGCCTGACTCTTGCCAAGCGAACGCCAGGCTTTCACTGGATGACCGGCTATGGCGACTATCTGCGCGAGGTCGGCTATGCTCTGAAACGGGTGAACATCGCCTGGGACTGCCTGGGATAGAAAACATTGGACGCCCCTGATTCATTTTTTTGCCTATGGAAGAAACAAGAATAATCCCTGTTGTAGACCTTGGCGGGACCTATACCCGAAGAGGATTCGTAGCGGTTCGAATTAGCCGAGGCCGGTTTTCGGGGATACCTTATCTTCTCTATCCTAAAAAACCTAAAAAACTGAAGAACCCGGCAAAGCCTGCTCCAGAGCGTCCAAAAGGAATCGTGACCGATCTCAGGGCGACATTAGAAAAAACAGCAAAAAATTTAAAAGCGCTGTATCAAAGAGTTCAGAAGACATGCCGCTATCCTTTGATAAAAACCGTAGGACTATCGGCTCCTGGAGCCTGGCTGGAAGAAGGGATTCCCTACAAAGGAACAGTTCCCAACGTGCCTGATTTAGAGAATTTCAACCTGGCGCATGAGTTTTCAAGGAAGATGGGCTCTAATTGGAGTGCTGTCGTTAACAACGACGGTGTGGCCAATGTCCTGGCCATTGCTCATTGTCTTCTGGCCAACATCGAAAAATTCCCAGAAGTCAACAAGGGTTTAAAAGAAAACGCGAAAATCGCTGGATTTATTCCCGGAACAGGCTTCGGAGCAGGAGCTTTTGATGTCAGGGAGGGGCTAGCCGTACCTATGCCAGGCCCCCAGCAGTTCTTCGACATCATCGTCGGAGATGGCGAAGGGAGAATACATCCTCACCGTTTAACCCCTGAAGATCTGGCAACGGGAGAGGGATTGAAATATCAGGCAGAGAGAAACGAAATTTTAGCGAAAAAATTTGGCAAAGAAAAGTTTACAGGAGAATTTATAGCTGCATTAACCGAGCATGCAGATAAAAACATCAAAGAGGCAGCTCAAGGTCTTTATAGAAAAGCGGGAGAGGCTTTGGCTCAAGCCATGATCCTAACCTATGAAGGCGGAGTCAAAGGCGAATCCAGAAAGGCCGTGGTCAACGACCCTCCCCGATTGGAGTCTCAATTCTGGCAGGGCATCAAAGGAACAAGAATATTCATCTTGGGAGGCTGGCTGACGAGCCAGCCTGCAAGAGATTATACTCTGCCCTATTTAAATAAAGAGATCAGAAATAAAAGCTATGATTTTGTGACTATAGTGGCCGATGAAATTCCAGGAGTCATGGAACTTCTCAGGAAGGATGCGGCAGGTCTTGTCGGAGCAGCCCTGCTGCTTCATCCCGAAGCTTTATAAAATTTCCTGCTTTTGCCTTAGAAACTCGTTCTCTCTATCTTCTTAAGATTGGCAGCCAGACTTTTCGTACGGCCTGATTTCTATTTTTATTCGGACAACTTCAGTTTCTTGAGCCGGATGTTTTTGAACTCAACCTTTGAATTTCCGCATCTGAAGTTATCTCGCGGATGAAGATGTTGCGGAAAGAGAGAGGACTGTTGTGGGCCTGAAGCTCTATCTGGCCTGTGGGATAGATCGGCTTGTCCAGCTCCCAGTAATTCTCAAGCACAACGTCATCAACAACGAGCACATTATTCAAATAGACCGTCACTTTCTCTCCTGCCATCTTAATCCAGAAAGTGTTCCATTCCCCGATGGGCTTATCCGCGCACTTCAAAGGCTTGCTCGGCCCTTTCTGATTGTTGTAAAGCCCGCCGGAACCCTCAGGCCACTGGGCCGGGTCCCAGATTTGCACCTGAGGCGATCCGCGAAGGTAAATGCCGCTGTCTCCTTTCTCTTCGATTTTCCAGTCGACGAAGAGCTCAAAGTCTCCGTAGTCTTTGGCTGTGCAGAGGCTCTCTCCTTTGCCGTCAAAAAAAAGAATCCCCTCAACAACCTTCCAGTGCTCGTGCATCACTTCATCCGCCTTTGCCTGCGCTTCTTCAAGCTCTTCGGGAGTCATCTTTGCCCGGCTCACGGGGTTGCCGACAAGACCCTTCCAGACGGAAAGGTCTTTGCCGTTGAAAAGCGGCTCAAACCCTTCTTTCTTCAAAAGAGTCTCGATGTATTTCTCAAGCCGTTCCTTTTCATAGCCGTCTTCAACGGCCGAGGCTGCATTTTTGAGCACCGATATCACGTCAGACCCAGTGAGCCCGACATCAGCCCCGGCCCGCGGATAGGCAATCCGCGCTGCCGCCATGGCGGCCCTGGTTTTTAAATCCTGGTCGTCAAGATAGCCGGCGACAATTTTCAGAGATTCATGCGTTTTTACATTGGCCAGCCCGCCGAGCAAAAGGTTTTTTTCTTTAGCTCCTGAAGCAATCTCCAGGGCTTCTTCCAGCATTGCCAGTTTTTGTTCAGGAGCAAGCTCCGCCCTGTGAACAAGGCGGACATAGCCCTGCGTGGCCAGAAAACGATATTCCGGGTTTTCCGTGCTCCGACAAATGTTAAGCAACTCACCGGCAGCGCTCAGGTCAGGCCATTCGGCCAGAGTCCGGACTGCTGCATCCTGAACTGCCGCATCTCTGTTTTGTGTCCCCTCGATGACTTTTTGAAGCGCCCGCTCTCCCCCGACCCTCGCCAGGGGTCTCAACAAATCAATCTGTTTTGAGGCCGGAGCTTTTTCCAGCATTTCCAGGAATAGGTCTGCCCGTTTTTCAGGATCAGGAATCTGGTTTGCGCTGGCTACAGCAGCGTTCTGGATGAGCGGAATGCTTCTCCGATCTAACGCTTCAAGAAGCAGTCCGATCAAGCGCGGCAGGTCATTTTCTCTGACTAAGTTCTCAAGGCTGGCAAGCGCAGCCTGCCTGACTTCCGGGCTCTCGCTCGCTGCCTGAGCAAAAACTAAATCCACATGTTCACTCGCGAACCGCTCGCCGAGGATTTCCAAAAGCGCCGCGCGGGCAAGCGGAGGCATTTCCTCCAGAGCCTCGACCGCCCGGGGAATCACCTCGCGGCCCGAGAAACCCATAAGAGCCTGCTTCGCAGCAGCGACCTCGTCTGCCTCTCCGGCCCATAACAAATCAAATAAATCCTGAAGAACCTCGCCGCCTCCCATCCGGGCCACAGCCGGAATCGCGGCCAGCCTCACAGCCTTCTCTTCGCTTTTGAGTTTCTGGATAAGGAGAGGAAGAGCGGCTCTGTCCCTGCGCCGGCCGAGCATGGCGACAATCTCTGCCTCAACTTCAGGCGGCACTTCTGCCATTTTATTGATCCACCTTGAGGTTACCTCCTCGCCCTTAAAGGCCTCAGCAAGCTCCAGCGCTCTCAGACGGAATTCTCTGCTCGGATTGTCCATTGCTGCCAGAAGCTCCTCGAAGGCCGCCTCTCCCAGAACATCGGCGATAATACTCAGTGCTGTGCACTGAATATGGCTTTCCTGGGGCGCCGTGTAGTTCTTGATTATTCTGCGGCAGATTCTCAGACTCTGCACCTTGTTCCCTCGCTCGGCAAGCCGCTGGGCGTAAAGCAAGTAGAGGGATGGAGCTCTTGTCCTGTCGTAAGGGGAGGCCGCCACCGCAACCTTGTCCAGCACTCTCTCAGAAGAAGGACCTCCGATGCTGGCGAGCGCATACATACTCGCCCGGCGGAGATTTTCGTCGCTGCTTTCTGCATACCGGGCTATTTTTTTCGCCGCAGCCAGGCTCCTGAACTCTCCGAGGGCCTTGATGATCGTTATTTTGTTTGAGCCGGGAACAGAGCCGAGGGATTTCAACAGAACCTTCTCTGCCTCCGGGGATCGAATGGCCAGCAAGGCTTGAGTTGCCGGTTCGCAAAGGCTTTTGTCCATGAGAAACTTGCTCAGTGGCTTTACGGATTCTTTTTTGCCGGAAATCTGAAGCTGGCCGATTAAAAATGCCTTCACCTCATTGTCTGCCTCTTCACCAAGAGAGCCGATGATGGCCCTGGCAAAAATCTCCCGCTCTTGCTCAGCGCCGCTGCGGGTGACGCAGGTCGCCACTCCGTTGAGCGCGAACCGAGCCTGGCTGTCATCTCCCGTTCCTGGCGCAACAATCATCCGGCAGACCTCTTGAATTCCTTGGGGGCCAAGCTGGATGATTTCTGACGCCAGCCGGTTTTTTTCTGCGGCATCGCCAGCAGGAAACATGGCTACAATTTCGGCAACCCTGGCCTTTAAAGTTTTCGGCACATCCTGACCAAGTGTCGAAGACACAATGAGACACAAAGCCAGGATGATGACTATCGACTTTCTCTGATTTTTCATTTCGGTCACTCCTCTAAAGCATGTCTTAGAAACTCTACTCCTTTATGCGCTGGTGCAACACCTCTTCTGGAACCGGACACGCCCTGAAAACGGACCAAGCGATGCGGAGGATTTAGCCCTCTCAGATCTGCCATGGCGCACGCATCGGCTGATGAATGTAGCGGTTTGCTTCCTCGTCGCCGATGAAGACCTGCTTTTCGGGGTCGAAGCGGAGCGCTCTTCCCAGTCGGACCGCAACCTTGCTCAGATTGACAAGGGTGCAGGAGCGGTGTCCGTTCTCTTCGTTCAGAGCAAATTTTTTTCTTGTCCTGACTGCCTCAATGAAGTCCGTCACCTGCGGCTCCGGATCGGGAAGGTCGGATAATTTCTCCCTTAAACCAGGGATGTCAGATTCAAAACCTTTGAACAGCTTTCCCTCAGGGCCTCCGATGAACGGCGCATTCTTGTCTTTGTCTTCTCCATCGAGAATGATTTCACAGCCGTCAGCATATATGAGCCTTATCCGGCGCCAGGTTCCGCAGGCATCAGGATGCTGCTGTGGACAGTCAGCCTCAACCTCAACCGGGCTGGTGCCATCTTTGTCCAGGATGTACTGAACCGGATCGAGGTAGTGCGTGCCCATGTCTCCCAGTCCTCCGCCGTCATAGTCCCAGTATCCCCGGAAAGAGCCGTGCACCCTGTGCGGATGGTAGGGCTTATAAGGGGCTGGGCCGAGCCACATATCGTAATCCAGATCTCTGGGAACAGGCTGGGGAATAAGACTCGTCTTTCCGCTCCAGTAGAATTTCCAGTCGAAGCCGGTTGTAGCACTGACTGTAACTTTCAGCGGCCAGCCCAGCAGTCCGGCCTGAACCATTTTCTTGATAGGCTTGACTGGAGTTCCGAAACCGTAAAATTGATCTTCAAACCTGAACCAGGTGTTTATCCTGAATATTCTTCCGTGCTTCTGGACAGCTTCGATGACCTTCTGTCCTTCGCCGATCGTCCGAGTCATCGGCTTCTCACACCAGATATCCTTTCCCGCCTCGGCCGCAGACACGGCCATGAGCGCATGCCAGTGGGGCGGAGTCACGATGTGGACCATATCGATATCCGACCTCTCCAAAACCTCCCTGAAATCCCTGTAGCCTCTGACACCCGGACCGGCGATGTCCAGCGCTTTTCGCAGATGATTCTCGTCGACATCGCACACGGCCAGGAGTCGAGCCCCGCGGTAACCCATGTGCGCCCGTCCCATACTGCCTACGCCAATGACCGCTCGGGTTAACTGGCCGCTCGGCGCCGTATATCCCTGCCCTCCGAGGACATAGCGTGGAACAACCGTCCATGCGGCCGCGGCAGAGAGGGCTGTTTTGATAAAATCCCTGCGGCTGATCGGTTTTCTCCCCCTCATCTCCATCTCCTTTTTCCTGGAATGCTGCGTGAGGGTTTTTGTCTTTTCCCCATCGCCCTTTTCTCGAGCGTTAAATTATACACAAATCGGAATAAAGATTCTCATTTTTCTTAACGAATCCTGTCTGTTTAGCGAACGGCCAGAGCAGTGGCGCTCAAAAAATGGATAAAACATGGTGTTGAGAAAGCAAAATGATATCCCTAAACTTTTCGTCCCCAATCATAAGTTGATTGATTTATCTTCAATTCATGTGTTATACGGTTACTGCTGGATTTGATATCTGGGAGACAATCTTTTATGCAAAAATACGAAGCGAGGAGATTGAAAAATGGATGAAGCTAAAGGTTATCAAGGAAGGATGTTTGCAGGCATATTGATTATCCTGGTCGGAATTTTGTTCTTGTTCGGAATATTTTCCACCTACTGGCCTCTCATCCTTATTTTTGT
>CAZJYC010000051.1:0-18344 GCA_964550165.1 uncultured Eubacteriales bacterium | reverse complement strand
AAAGCGGAGAGCGGGGATATTGCTGCAGACAATCTTGACGATGGCTGCGGTGGGCACAGCCAGGATCATTCCTGGAATTCCCCATAGCCAGCCCCAGAAAAATAAAGAGAAAAGGACGACAAGTGTGCTTAATCCCAAACCCTGCCCCATCAGCCTCGGCTCAAAGAAATTCCCCAAGATCATCTGGATTGCTCCCAAAATGATAAAGATCCAAAAAGCAGGCCAAAGGGTCTCGAATTGAAAAATGGCGATGGCGATGGGCAGTGCTGTGGCGATGATTGAGCCGATATTGGGGATGTAATTCAGGATGAACGTCAAGAAGCCAAAAACGATGGCAAAATCCACTCCAAAAAGCAACAAAACAACCGTTGCAAAAACGCCGGTGAAAAAACTGATGACCGTCTTAATGGCCAGATATCTTTGAATTTGACTGTCGATATTCTGGATGACGCTGATAATTTGTGAGGACCTTTCGTGGCTAAAGGACTTGGTGACCTTTTCTTTTGTCTTTCCTCGACCAGCCAGAATAAAAATAAGAAAAACAAAAATCAGAAAAAGATTGGAAATAAAAGAGAAAAAAGGCCCGAGGGAAGACAGAACAAAGGAGCCGATCCTCTTGATATCAAGCTGTTCAACCCAATTCCCCGGATCCCATTGGAGCCTGGCCGGTTTAAATTTTTCCTGAATGGAGGCCAAAATCGAGCTAATCTTTTTGTCATACTTTGGAAATTCTGCCGCAAAAGCCTTTCCGCTGGAGTAGAAAAGAACTCCCAGAAGATAAATGACGAAAAAACTGACGGCTATAATGAAAATGATGGATATGACCTTTGGAATCTTCAGACGGGTAAAAAAATCCAAGACAGGCGAGAGGACGAAGGAGAGAAAGAGGGCTAAAAAAAGGGGGAAAAGCACGGGTTTGGCATGTTTGAGCAAAACGCCGGCGATAAAAATAACGATGATCACCAGCGAAGCGGCAACAACCTTGTTTTCCCGCATGAGTTTTCTCCTAACATTATAGTCTGTTTAAAATTTAAATCAACAGACTTATAGCAGGATTTAAAATCCCTGAACTTCCTCTCAACGGAGGATAAGTCAAACCTCAAAAAAGTCATAAAAAAAGGGTAAATATCACCCTCTTATTCACCTGGAAAGGTAGTTGACCGTTCTCAGCCAGAATATATAAAATTAAAAAATCTGAGCATTTTTAGACCATTAAAGGAAGTTAAGATGTTGAAAATTCTGATTGCTGAGCCAGATCTCGCTTATGCCAAGCAACTGGAGAGCGACATCAAAGAGTGGGGCTATGAAGTCGTAATCGCCAATAACGGTCGAGCTACTCTGGAGGCGTTGAAAAATGATGAAATTCGTTTGGCTCTTATCAATTGGGTGATGACCGAAGTCGGGTCTGAAGAGATCTGTCGCCAGATTCGTCAGGAAATCCAAGATCAAAGAACCAAAAACAAGTACATCATCCTCCTCACGGGAAAAGATGGCGAATATGATATCATCCGCGGCCTGTCCGCCGGGGCTGACGATTATATCATCAAGCCCTTTAACTTCCTTCAGCTCAAAGTGCGTCTCCAGAATGCGGAGCGGGTCATTGAGCTCGAAGACAGCTGCATAAGATTGGCCAGCTTTGATGCCTTAACCAAGATCTGGAACAAGAGCAAAATCATCGAGATTCTGGAAGATGAGCTCAACCGAGGCTGGAGGCAAAACCAGCCCACCGGACTGATTATGGGCGACATCGACCATTTCAAGCTCATCAACGATGCCCACGGGCACTTCATGGGGGACAGAGTTCTGGCTGCAATCGCGGCGCGGTTTAGAAAAGCCATCCGGCCCTATGATAAAGTCGGTCGTTACGGCGGAGATGAAATGCTCATCGTCCTCCCCAACTGCGGTCTGAAAGACATGACTCAGATTGCTGAAAGGCTTCGCCTTGCCGTTTCAGAAAAACCGATACAAACGGAGATTGCTTCTCTGAACGTCACGGTCAGTCTGGGTGGAACGTCTTCAGACAACCTGACTCGAGCATCGGTAAACAGACTAATTCAATCCGCGGATAACGCCCTTTATCAAGCTAAAGAGAAGGGGCGCAATTGCTCGGTCATTGTTAAATTCTCCTCCATTTTGATAGACGAGAACCGCTAAGGGCCAGAAGGAGCGCTCCGGCAGGCAGGAATGCGGGGGGAAATTCGTTATGAGCTTTTCTTCAAGGCTTCGGCCAGCATTCCTAAATACGTCTCTCCTACCTTTTCAAACCCATCCTTGATTTTCATAACTCCGCAAAGATAATTCTTTATCCTTGCTAGATAGATGTTGTGATAATAGCGGTCTTTGAGGCGAAATCCAGATGGAATTTCCTGGATGCCAAGCTCGCTCTTTGCCTTCAGATACTGGTTCATCATATCCTGCGCATCCTTTTCATCTTTTCCTTTAATGATGATGCATACAAAATCGAGGTTATCGTGCTTGTACTCGGCCATGTACCCACCCTGAAGGAAGCTGTAGCCTAAGAAATTATGCAGTTGAAATCTCTCGCTGTTCTGAACCAGCCCTTCCTTTGGGAAAAAGCCGAGCACGTGGGGAAGGCGCCCTTTATCTTTGACTCTGTTGGCGACTTCTTGAGAAAAAAGCTTGAGAATGTCGTCCGAGCCCTGGCCACAGTCAAAACAGAGCAGTTTGACATAATACTGTCCAACGATAAAATTCAGTGCTCCTTCTTCCAAATAACCCTGATTGCCAACAGGGATAAAGTTGTTGTCAGGGAATCGTTCTGCGCTGTAGATCCCGAAAGAATTTTCATCATTCCCCATATCATAGATTTCCAGAGTGAGGGAAGAATCCGCGTCTTCCCTTGTATACTGGCCAACGATCAATTCCCTAAAATCATAGGCTAAGTAAATCTCGGCAGCGCCGTTGATGTATTCGTAAAGCGTTTGGGGAAAATAGTGCTGGGGGGCATCCGAAAATTTCCAAGATTGTACTTCAGGCAAGAGAGACTGAAGGGAGGAAGCATCTTCTTCTTTTCCTCCTCCAGCGCTCAGCAAAGGGATCCAAAAAATGAAAAGGAAAGCAATTGTTGATAATTTTTTAAATTGCCAAGCTCTCATCCTTAATGCTCCATCATTAAAAAATCGACTTATTCACTATAAGCACAAATTCACTTTTTGACAAGTCTCTTCATTCAGCCCTGCCGTGTTGACAGAATTTGGGATAAGGAGTAATTTTTAAATGTTATGGCGATTTCGAAAGTCGTGCTTGTCAGAGGAAAAGGGATCCTGAACTCTAAGGGGGATATTGACCAGAACAAACTCCTGAGCATGTGCTCCAGAGGGCTCCAAATTTTAACCAAAGAGAAAAATCTTAAGGACAGCCTGCGCCCTCTGTTCAAAACGAATGAAAGAATAGGAATAAAGATTAATACCATCAGCGGAAAAATGCTCTCCACCCGACCGGAGCTCTCCTTATCTTTAGCCCGTGTCCTCTCTGAAAGCGGAATTCCAGAGAGCAATATCGTCGTCTGGGACAGAACGAACCGCGAATTGAAAGATGCCGGCTACCGGCTGAATTACAGCGGCAACAGCTTTAAGGTCTTTGGCACAGACACACAGGGTGTTGGCTACGATGAGGAGCTGGTTTCCTACCTCAACATCGGCAGCCTCTTTTCGTCGATCCAAGCGGATATGATATCCTCCTCCATAAGCTTGGCAGTTCTGAAAGATCACGGCATGGCCGGAGTGACGGCCGGGATGAAAAATTATTTTGGCGCCATCCATAACCCCAACAAATACCATGATCATAACTGCAACCCTTTCATTCCTGAGCTTTTCGAGACAAAATCCATCAAGAGCAAGCATCGACTGGCTATCCTGGATTGCCTGTACGTTCAGTACCATCGTGGTCCTTCCTACCATGCCCGCTGGGCGGAAAAATACGAAGCCCTTCTTTTCAGTCTCGACCCTGTGGCTGCTGACTCTGTCGGCTGGAAAATCATCAAAGAGCTGAGAGCCAAAAAAGGACTTCCCCGGCTTGAAGAAGAAAAAAGGGAGCCTGTCTATCTCAAGACGGCTGAGAAAATGGGCTTGGGAAAGGCGAACCTGGCGGAAATCCAGATCATCGAAAGCGAGGTCTGATCGATGAAAAGAAGACAATTTTTTAAAAGAGCGGGTGGAGTTGCTCTATTGGCCTCGACAGGATTAATCAAACATATCCCCTGCTTTTTTGAAGACCTCTATGCGTTCTCCGGAAATCAAGAGCTCTCAAAAGTCGAGGCCCGCTATTACAAACAGCTCCCGGACAGGGAAATTGAATGCCTTCTCTGCCCTCGCCTCTGTAAACTGGGAGACAAGGAAAGAGGCTACTGCGGTGTCAGGGAAAACATAGATGGAAAATATTACACCCTGGTCTATGGAAAGGCTTGCAGCATCAATGTCGACCCAATAGAAAAAAAACCTTTCTTCCACTTCCTTCCCAAAACCAACGCACTTTCCATCGCCACCGCAGGCTGCAATGTCAACTGCAAATTTTGCCAGAACTGGGAAATTTCCCAGGTCAGGCCTGAGCAGGTGACACATTACGACTTCCCGCCAATCAAAGTTGCTGAATACGCCCAAAAATACAACTGCCCTTCCATCGCTTACACCTACACCGAGCCAGTTGTTTTCTTTGAATACATGTACGATACGTCCAAGGAAGCCAGGCTCAAGAATATCAGAAACACGGTGGTGACCGGCGGGCACATCAATCCAGAACCCCTTGAAGACCTGACAAAAGTCGTCGATGCCATCAAGATCGACCTGAAAGCTTTTACCCAGGACTTCTACACTATCTATGTCCGGGGAGAACTCAAGCCAGTGCTAGATGCCATAAAAATTGTGGCCAAAAGCGGCGTCTGGCTGGAAATTGTCTATCTTGTTATCCCGACCTTGAACGATGACCTGAAGGATATTCGAAGATTGTGTCGGTGGATGCTGAAAGAGGTCGGTCCTGATGTTCCTCTTCATTTTTCCCGCTTCTTTCCTATGTATCTTGTCAAGAATCTCCCGCCAACACCCGTATCGACCCTGGAAAAGATTCATAAAGCTGCGCTGGAGGAAGGCCTCCATTATGTTTACATCGGAAATGTTCCCGGTCATCATGGAGAAAGCACCTATTGTCCCAAATGCAAAAAAATGATTATCGAGCGAAAGTTCTATGAGATAACAAAGATTGAACTCAACGAAGGGCGATGTAAATTCTGCAACCACCCCATTCCCGGAATCTGGAGTTGATGAGCTTCCTTCCTCCTTTTCTTCTCGGTTTTCTCGCCCTTTCCTTCCAGATATTTTTGCTCAGAGAATTTTCCGTTCATTTCTACGGTAACGAAATCACCTTTGGCTTCATCCTTGCTTCCTGGCTATTATGGGGAGGTTTGGGCAGCATCTCGGCTTCCCGCTTGAAGTTCCACCTCTCGAGACTTCCTTTGACGTATGACGTCATTGTTCTTCTTTTCCCCCTTTGTCTGATCGGGCTCAGGTTTTCACGCTATCTCCTCAAAATACTCCCTGGAGAAATCACGGGGATTACTCCGATGTGGATTTCCTCCATGGTTTTAGCCTTTTTTATCAGCTTTCCCTTGGGAATCCTTTTTGTTTTTAATGCCCACTTCCAAAAAGGCGATCTCTTCCTGGTTTATCTCCTGGAGTCCTTGGGATCAGCCGCGGCCGGGCTCTTTGTCTACCTCTTCCTCATTCCTATTTTCTCCAACTGGCAGGGGGCAGCGATCTGCGGAGCGTTCGTCTCTTCATCAATCTTTATTTCCATCGGGAAGAAAAAACAAATGCTCTTTTTTGTCTTACTCCTCCTCTTTCTCGTTGGCTTCGTTGTTTTGGACTTCCCCAGCCAAAAGATCTTCTGGAGGCCCTTTCAGCTTGTGCACAGCAAAGATACACCTTACGGAAAGCTCCAGGTTCTCAAAACCGAGGAGCAGATCTCTCTCTACAACAACACCCTTCTTGTCTATACCTACCCTGACCCTGCAGCTGCGGAGGAATCTGTCCATTTTGCCCTTCTCCAGAATCCCGAAGCAAGAAATGTGCTCCTCGTCGGAGGTGGAGCTGGCGGGGCGTTGAATCAGGCTCTGAAATATCCTCAAACAACGGTCGACTATGTGGAGATTGACCCTGAGATCATTAGTTTTTCCCTCAAATTTCTGCCAGAGAACGAGCAGAATGTGCTGCGCGACGAACGGGTTCACATCCACTATCGAGACGGGAGAGATTTCCTCAGCAGAATTCAGAGAAAATACGACATGATTATCCTTAATCTGCCTGAGCCGGCCACAGCCCAGATCAACCGTTTTTACACCAAAGAATTCTTCCTCTTGGCCAGAGAAAAATTAGCCGAACAAGGCGTTTTCTCTTTCCGCGTCCCCTCAGCAGAAAATTATATCAGCCTTGAGCTTCAAAACTTCCTTGCCTCGCTCTATCACACCCTCAGGGAAGTTTTCCCCTGCGTGGAAGCCGTGCCAGGGAGCAGCAACGTCTTCCTTGCCTCTTCAAGGCATCTCTCCATAGAGTTTACAGCTCTTTCCGATAAAATCGAAGACCTAAAGCTTCAAAACTCTTATGTCAGCCCGGAGTCTCTTTTTGCCCGTCTCAATCCGCTCAGGGTGGGCCTGTTGAAAGAGAAAATCTCGACGGGGAAGAAAACGATCAACAAAGACTTCACTCCCATAAGCTATTTTTACAACTCTGTGCTTTGGAGCACACAGTTTAAAGGCTTGGAGACAAGAATTTTCTCTTTTCTTTCAAAACTTCACACTTCCTGGCTCCTGGACTTTCCCCTTCTCCTTTTTCTCCTTTTCCTCGTCATCCTCTGGTTGAAACGGATAAAAACGTCTTTTTCCCTTGTCCCTCTGGCTGTTATGGGTTTTACAACCATAGTCGTTGAGATTATCGTCATCATCATCTTCCAGACTCTCTACGGATACCTCTACCGCAGAATCGCCCTCCTCTTAGCCTCCTTTATGCTCGGTCTTTTTATTGGCGCACTCCATGGCAAGAGAAGGAAACGAATTTATTTCGGGCAGCTTCTTTTCTTCCAGTTCGGTTTCCTCATCCTCCTTCTTCTCCTTTCAGTATCTTTAAAGGTTCATCCCCCGGAAGTCTTTTTCTTCATCGTCCTTCTCGTCCTCGGCTCTCTGGGAGGAGACCTGTTTGTTGTCTCCAACCATCTTTTTCTCCAGGAAAAAACAAACTACGGCTTAGGCTATGGCCTGGATTTGTTGGGCTCCTTTTTAGGGGCACTGGCCGCTTCATCTTTCCTGATTCCTCTTGTAGGACTTCCTGTCCTTCTCAAGTATCTTTTCCTCCTTAATTCCTTCTGCCTTCTCTTTATTTTCGTCGGGAGAAAAACTTGAATTTTTTCTCCCAATCGGCCTCGGAAGCATCTTTTTTCCGTGATGAGAAAAGAGATTTGATCAAGTGAGGAATGGAGGCGCTGGTTTCCGTCCCTCCGAAGCCCATGGTGGTGGGTGGGAGGGTCTTTGGCGAGGAGGGATGGAAACCAGCACTGTTAGAGTTGGCTTTTATCATCATCTGCCTTCACAGAAAAAAGATGCTATCATCGGTCTCTGTTCTCTTGACTTGCCTCCTAAATTGTGTTTTACTTATGTTTAATTCACTTCTTTATTATTCCTATAACGGCTATAGGAATTCGGACTTTTTCATCCGGAAAGAGCTTTCTGATGAGAGTCAACATATCAAGAAAAAAAATCAGAGATAATTTTGTGGTCAAGGTCGAGGAAATCAGCGGCCAGAATCTTCTTGCCTGTTATCAATGCGGCAAATGCTCCGCGGGTTGTCCTGCTGTTTCGCAGATGGATATTCTTCCCAATCAAGTTATCCGTTTCGCCCAGCTGGGTATGCAGGATGAACTTTTAAAATCAAAATCCATCTGGATCTGCGCCTCCTGCATGACCTGCAACGCCCGCTGCCCGAAAGGGGTGAATATCGCTGAAGTCATGGAGGCTCTGAGACAGATCCTGCTGCGAAAAAGAGCGGACCATCTCAAAATTGAAAAGCTCTCAGACACTGAAAAAGGTGATGTTCCTCCGATTGCCATCATCAGTAGTATGAGGAAGTTTACATCATAGACTTGCAATTATGTATAATAATTTGTATGCCATAAGGAATCATAATGAAGATAAGTTATTATCCCGGGTGCACACTGAAAAACAATGCAAAAAATTTTGAAGATTCAACATTATGTTCCCTAAAAAGCCTGGGCGTGGAGGTCGAAGAGCTTCCACGATGGAACTGCTGCGGAACGGTTTTTTCTCTGGCCACGGATGACCTGATTCATCATGTGGCTCCCATCCGAAACCTGATCCGGGTTAAAGAAACCAACTCCAATCAAGTTATGACTCTTTGTGCAATGTGCTACAACACCCTGAAAAGAGCCAATGAACGGATAAAAGCTGACCCGGAAAGCCTTGATAAATTGAATAAATTCATGTATCTGGAGAAAATCGACTATGAGGGCGACGTTCAGGTCCTCCATCTCCTTGAAGTTTTGAGAGATGGAATAAAATTTGAAAACGTCGCCAAAAAAGTCGTCAAACCCTTAAAAAACCTGAAAATTGCAAGCTACTACGGCTGCCTCCTGGTCCGACCCAAAGAGATCGGTCTTGATGATGTTGAGAATCCGACTATTCTAGAAAATCTGATGACAGCTTTGGGAGCTCAGCCGGTTGACTTTCCCTACAAGACAGAATGCTGTGCCTCTTACCAGACTGTTGACAAGCCCGGCATCGTGGCTGACCGAACTTTTCAAATCCTCACCTCGGCCCGGACTCATGGCGCAGAAATCGTCAGCGTCAGCTGCCCTCTTTGTGCGTTCAACCTTGACCACCGCCAGAAAGAAACTCTTCAGAAATATCCTGATTTCAAAAACATCCCTGTCCTTTATTTCACCCAGCTTTTGGCCATTGCCCTGGGCTGCCCGCAGGGGGCTTTAAGGCTTGATCTTCACTATATCGACCCTAAGCCCATATTAAAAGAAAAGGGATTCATCTGAGGGATACATGGTTTATTTTGGCGATTTAAAAGCGAAGAAGGGAAAGATTCATATCAACAAAGACCGCTGCAAAGGATGCGGATTCTGCGTGGAATACTGCCCGAAGGACGTGCTCGAACTTTCTGAGGAATTCAACATCAAAGGATACCATCCTCCTTTCGTCAGGAACGAGGATGCATGCCTTTACTGCCAACTCTGCGAGACGATATGCCCTGAGTTTGCCATATTTGTCACTCTTAAGAAAGAGGAGGAAGAAGGTGAAAAAGGTGAAAGCAGACCCTAAGGGAGTTCTGACCGGAGCTCATTATATGGACGGAGACTTTGCTATTGCCGAAGGCGCTTTAGCAGCCGGATGCCGTTTTTTTGCTGGCTATCCTATCACTCCTTCCACTGAAACGGCAGAAAGATTCGCCGAAAGAATTCCTACGGTAGGAGGCGTCTTTATCCAGATGGAAGACGAACTGGCCTCTATCGCTGCCATGATAGGAGCCTCCTGGGGTGGTAAAAAGGCTATAACCGTAACCTCTGGCCCGGGTTTCTCCCTGATGATGGAGAATATCGGATTGGCCTGTATGCTGGAAACGCCCCTTGTGATTGCCAATGTTCAAAGAGGAGGCCCTTCGACTGGACTTCCGACTCTGACCGGTCAGCAGGACATGATGCAGGTAAAATGGGGCTCCCATGGTGACTATGAGATCATCGCTCTTTCCCCTGATTCTCCCCAGGAGTGTTTTGACCTCACCATCAAAGCTTTTAACCTCTCTGAAATATACCGGGTCCCCGCCTTTGTCATGACGGACGAATGTGTGGGCCACATGCATGAGAAGGTCGTCATCCCTCCAGCTGAGGAAATCGAACTGGTTGAGCGGAAATGGTACACAGGTCCAAAAGATAAATACCTGCCCTTCAAGCCGGATAAAGATATGATTCCCTTCATGGTTAAAGTCGGCGAAGGATACCGTTTCCATATCACAGGACTCACACATGATGAACGCGGCTATCCCGTGATCAACGCCGAATGTCAGGATGTCTGCGTCCGCCACCTGAATGACAAGATCAGAATGAATGCCGATAAAATCATTGAATTCGTGGAAGAGGAAACGGCGGATGCTGAAGTTGTCATCATTTCCTACGGAATCACCTCCAGAGTGACCACCAGAGCCGTTCGTCAAGCGAGAAAAGCCGGCATAAAAGTGGGAACAATCAGGCTGATCGTTGTCTGGCCTTTTCCAAAAAAGCGGATCAATGAGCTGGCTAAAAAAATCAAGGCGTTTGTTGTTCCTGAGATCAATTACGGCCAGATCGTCCTGGAAGTGGAACGAAGTGCCGCAGGTCAAGTCCCGGTCATCCCCATTCCTCACTGTGGAGGTTGGGTCCACAATCCTGATGACATTTTCAAAGCCATCAAGGAGGCGGTAAAATGAAGGAAGAAGATCGTCTCGAAGAAAGAAATCCGATGGAAGATTTTCTGAGGATGGACAGGATTCCCCATATCTGGTGTCCTGGCTGCGGAATAGGAACTGTTGTCACTTCCTTCGCCGAGGCTTTGCGCAAAAGCAAAATTGACCTGGATAAAATTGCTGTTCTATCTGGAATCGGATGCACAGGAAGAGTGGCTGGCTACGTCAAGCTCGACTCCATCCATACCACCCATGGCCGGGCTATTCCTGTTGCAACTGGATTGAAACTGGCAAACCCAGAGCTAAAAGTCGTAGTTTTCAGCGGAGACGGAGATATTGTCGGAATCGGCGGCAACCATTTCATCCATGCGGCCAGACGCAATATGGACATCATCATCATTTGTGTCAATAATTTCAATTATGCCATGACCGGAGGCCAGGTTGCAGCCACAACACCTATTCTTGCTAACGCCTCCACGGCCCCTTACGGCAATTTCGAGTATCCCTTTAGCCTCCCCTATCTCGCTGAAGCTTCAGGGGCAACCTATGTTGCCCGCTGGACGGCCCTCCATCTCAGAAGGGTAACCAAGTCGATCCAGGAAGCTCTGGCCAAAAGAGGCTTTTCTTTCATCGAAGTCATTACTCCCTGTGTCACGCTGTATGCCCGCCGGAATCGTCTCGGCGACGGATTGAACCTTTTGAAATATTATTACGAAAAATCTGAAATTCAGCATGGTGCAGATACCAGAACCCTTGATATCAGCTATCAGGGAAAACTCATTGTCGGCAAGTTTATCGACAAAGACAAGCCGACTTTTCTCGATTGCATGAATGCCCACCTGGCCAAAGTTTTGGGCGAAAAATATCAGCCTTATGGAGTCAGCCATGAGTGAGATTAGGTTTTCTGGTTTTGGAGGTCAAGGAATCATCCGCTGTGGCCTTATCACAGGGAAGGCTATAGCTCTCTTCGACAACAAACACGCCACTATGACCCAGAGCTTTGGACCTGAAGCGCGGGGAAGCGCTTGCAGCTCTCAGCTTGTTGTCGCTGACGAACGGGTCCTCTACCCTTACATCTCAAAACCCGAAGTACTTGTCTCCATGTCCCAGGAAGCTTATGACAAATACGAGCCAGAGCTTCGGGAAGACGGGATTTTGATTATCGACAAAGACCTGGTCAAGACTAAGCCTCCCCGGGGAAAAATAAAAACCTATGCCATTCCGTCCACCCGTTTTGCCGAGGAGCTGGGGAATCGGATCATTGCCAACTTGGTCATGCTCGGTTTCTTCACCGCAGTGACCCAAACCGTTTCTCCAGAGGCTATGAAAAAAGCGCTCCCGGGTTTGGTTCCAAAAAGATTTTTGGACCTTAATATTCAGGCATTTGATAAAGGATATGATTACGGAAAAGAACTCCTGGATAAAGAAAAAAAACACAAAGACGAGAAACAGAAGGTAAAACAATGAAACGTACTGGCGTTTTTATATGTCACTGTGGCATAAACATCGCAGGAACGGTCGACGTAAAAAAAGTTGCTGAAGAACTCGCCAAGCACGGAGGAGTCGTCCACTCCGAAGAATACGTCTATATGTGTTCTGATCCAGGCCAGAATCTCATCATAAAGGCCATCAAGGAAAAAAAGCTGGATAACGTTATTGTCGCCTGCTGTTCACCGACTCTCCATGAAACGACATTCAGGAACACCTCAAAGTCGGCGGGACTCAATGCCTTCCAATGTGAAATCGCCAATATCCGCGAACAGTGCAGTTGGGTTCATAAGGAAACAGAAAAAGCGACAAAAAAGGCGATAAACATCACCAAGAGCGCCGTAGAAAGAGTGCGCAGGAATGAATCCCTGGAACCGATCAGCATCCCTGTGACGCGCAAAGCTCTGGTGATCGGCGGCGGAATCGCCGGCATCCAGGCTTCCTTAGACCTGGCCAACAGCGGCTTTGAAGTTATACTGGTCGAGCGGTCTCCTTCCATCGGAGGCCACATGATTCAGCTTTCTGAAACATTCCCCACCCTTGACTGCTCCCAGTGTATTCTGACACCGAAAATGGTGGAAGTTTCCAAGCATCCCAAAATCAAGCTCATGACTTACAGCGAGGTTCAGGAGGTCTCCGGGTATGTGGGCAACTTTAAAGTAAAAATCCTCAAAAAGCCCACCTATGTTGACCCGGACAAATGCAATCTTTGTGACGAATGCACCAAGGTCTGCCCGGTCCTTGTCCCCAATGAGTTCGATATCGGCTTAACCGGAAGGCGAGCTATTTATATTCCTTTCCCTCAGGCTATCCCAGCCAGTTACACTCTGGATATAAAAGCCTGTCCCGGGCTTCTGCCCATCGCCTGCGGAAAATGCGCCGATGTCTGTGAGGCCAAGGCCATTGATTACGATATGAAGCCCAAGATCATCGAAGAAGATGTTGGAGCGATTATCGTCGCCACAGGCTACGATCTTTACGACAAAGAGCTGATGGCCGAATATGGATACGGAAAATATCCAGACGTCCTGGATGGCCTTCAGTTCGAAAGGCTGTGCTCTGCCTCTGGACCGACAAGGGGAAAAATCCTCAGGCCTTCCGACCATAAAGAACCGAAAGAGGTTGTCTTTATCCAGTGTGTCGGCTCACGCGATCCTGAGCTTCACTGCGCATACTGCTCCAAAATATGCTGCATGTACACTGTCAAACACGCCATGCTCTACAAGCATCATGTCCACGACGGCCAGGCCTACATCTTCTACATCGACATCCGGTCAGGAGGGAAAGGCTACGAGGAATTTGTGAAGCGCGCTGTGGAAGAAGATAGTGTTCTCTACTTAAGGGGCAAGGTTTCCAAAATCTTTGAGGAAAACGGCAAGGTCAAAGTCTGGGGAGTCGATACCCTGAGCGGTAAGAACATCGAGATCGATGCCGATATGGTTGTTTTGGCCATGGCCACGCGTCCGTCGAAAGGAGCAGAGGAACTGGCCAAGAAACTCAAGATCGCCATGGATAAGGACGGCTTCCTTTCCGAAGCCCATCCCAAGCTCAGACCTGTGGAAAGTGTCACATCCGGGATGTTCCTGGCCGGCGCGGCTCAGGCTCCTAAAGATATCCCTGAAGCCGTAGCTCAAGCCAGCGGAGCGGCTGCCAAAGCGATTGCCATTTTGTCCCAGGAAAGGCTTTTTCATGCACCCACTGTAGCCAAGGTTAACATCAACCTCTGCACCGGCTGCGGCATGTGCGTTCAGGTCTGTCCCTATGATGCTCTTGCGCTTAAAGACGGAAAAGTTGAGATCAATGAAGTCCTGTGCGAGGGGTGCGGGACCTGCTCAGCCACCTGTCTCAGAGCAGCCATCCAAGTCAAAAACCTGACACCTTTGCAGGTTCATGAGATGATCAGGGCGTCTCTCGGAGGATAATCATGGCAGAAGAGTTCGAACCGAAAATCGTAGCCTTCCTCTGCAAGTGGTGCTCTTCGGCAGGTAGCGACCTGGCGGGAGTTTCGCGGATGGAGTACCCACCTAACGTTGTCCCGATCACTGTCATGTGTTCGGGAAGCGTTTCCCCGCTTTACATCTTCAACGCATTCAATAGAGGAGCAGACGGGGTGCTTGTTTCAGGCTGCCATCCCGGCGACTGTCATTACATCAAGGGCAACTTCTATGCCCGGCGAAGAATCGCCCTCGTCAAGAAGCTCCTGGAGTACATCGGTCTGGAGCCCCAGCGTTTCCAGATGTCCTGGGTCTCGGCCGCAGAAGGGACGAAGTACACCCAGATCATCAAGGATTTCGTCAAAGAGCTCAAACCTCTCGGTGCTCAAACCAAGCTGAGGAGAAGTCGATAATGGTCAACCTCGAAGACCTTAAAAACGAAGTCAAGAAGATCCTTAAGGATGGAAAAGTCAAATATGTCATCGCCTATGAGCAGGGGGCAGACGGGCTTATGCCAAAACCGGCTTTCATCAAAAACGCTGAGGATGCCGAAAAAATAATCTGGGATCCCGTATGTGTCCACAATCTCAGCCGTTTCCTGGCTGACGAAAAAAGGAAAAACGCAAAGAAAAAAAATCCTGACCTCAGGCCTGTGGGGCTTGTGGTCAAAGGCTGCGACAGCCGAGCTCTTGTCGTCCTCCTGCAAGAGAAATTCATAAATCGTGGCGATGTCTACATCGTCGGTGTTTCCTGCGAGAATGCAGGCGTTATCGATGAGAAAAAATTGATCAAAAAACTGAATGGCAAAAAAGCCAGAAAAGTTGAGTTCGGTGAAAAAGGCAGTTTTATCGTCACCACCGCAGAAGGCAAAGTAGAAATCCCGGCCGAAGAGATTCTGGCGGAAAGATGTTTGGAATGCAAAGCCAGTGTTCCCGTTATCTACGACGTTCTTCTGGGAGAAAAGAGTAAAAGAAAAGCCGAAAATCCCTTTCAATCTCTGGAAAAAATTGAAGCCCTCTCCAAACAGGAACGGTGGGAGTTCTGGAAGGAACAGTTTTCGAAGTGCATCCGTTGCTATGCCTGCCGGTCTGTCTGCCCGATGTGTTATTGCGACGAGTGCGTGGCTGATACCATAAACTTTGCTGTGACAGCCGATACGACCGCTGAAGAAAAAGCCCAGAAGATAAAATGGGTGGAAAAATCACCCGTTGCCTCGGAAAATTTTGTCTATCACCTGGTCAGAGCCATCCATCTCGCTGGCCGCTGCATCGACTGCGGAGAATGCGAAAGGGTTTGTCCGCTGGATATTCCTCTTCGTTTTCTGAACAAGAAGCTGGAAAAAGAAGCCAAAGAGCTTTTTGGCTATGATGTGGGCTTTGACCCTGATCAACCTTCCCTCATCTCCTGCTTCAAGGATGAAGACCCGGAAGATTTTATCAGGTGAAATAATGGAAAAGATACTGGATAAAAAATCTTTCCCGGAATGGATGAAGAAGCTTTCCTCATATCAATTATACGGGCCGGTGAAAAAAGGCGATCTTTGGAATTTCGAGCGCATCGAGGCTCCAGAAAGCATCGACCTCGATTACGCTTTGACCATCCAATCTCCAAAAAAAATCATCTTCCCCCAGAGAGAAATCGTTTTGGAATTTGTCTCAAACGAGGAGGGAATCGAAGTCAAAGAGGTTCTTCCTGAGGAAAAGCCGTCTGTCATCTTCGGCGTCAGGCCCTGCGATGCCAGAGCTTTGACTTTGACAGATAAAGTTTTTGGTGGAGACCTCATAGATCCCTACTACTGGAGAAGAAGGAAGGCAGCTGTTCTTGTCGGGTTGAGCTGCGCAGACCCTCCCTCTGCCAACTGCTTCTGCCTTTCGGTGAATGGCTCTCCCTTTTCCAAAGAAGGGCTGGATGCGCTGATGACAGATTTGGGCGATCGATATTTTATAGAATCCCTAACAGAAAAAGGCAATGAACTCATCAATTTGGCCAAGAATCTCTTCCAGGAGCCCACAGCCAAGGACAAGAAGGACGTCGAGAAAATCCGAGCTGAGTCCGAGAAGCTGATCAAGCGACAGATCAAAGAAATCAAAAAAATCCCCGCCAAACTCAAAGAAATGTTCGAATCTCCCTTCTGGGAAGAGGAATCCCTAGGCTGCATCCGCTGCGGCATCTGCACCTATCTCTGTCCAACATGCCATTGCTTTGATATCAATGACGAGGTTACTTCGTCTTCTCCCCTAAAAGGAGAAAGGATTAGAACCTGGGATAACTGCCAATTCCCTGACTTCACGATGCATTCCTCAGGGCACAATCCCAGGCCCGATAGAGCTTCTCGGCTCCGTCAGAGGATTTTTCATAAATTCGAGTATTTTGTCGAACGCTACCAGCACTATCAGTGCACAGGCTGCGGACGGTGTGTCTCAAAATGCCCGGTCGGGATAGATATTATCGAAGTTCTCAATAAGGTGAATGAGTATGGCCAATAATGTCTATATTCCGAGACTGGCAAAAATAATCTCCATCAGGGAAGAAGTCGGCGGGGCAAGACCCATCAAAACGTTCAGAACCCAGTTTCTCAGCAACAATGATTTTTCTTTCCGCTGCGGTCAGTGTGCCATGCTTTCCGTCTTTGGCAAAGGAGAATCGATGATCTCCATCTCTTCCTCGCCTCTTAACAAAGATTCCCTGCAGTTCAGCATTCTGAAGATGGGTCGAGTGACATCCGCCCTCCACGAAATGCAGGTCGGTGATATTATCGGCATCCGAGGGCCTTACGGGAACGGCTTCCCTTTAGAAGAATGGAAAGGAAAAAATATTATCTTTATCAGCGGTGGCATCGGACTGGCGCCCATATGGTCTGTGCTCAACACTGCCCTGGGCCAGAGGAAAGACTACGGAGAGTTGATGCTCGTTTACGGTGCAAGGACATCCAAAGACCTGGTTTTTAGAGAAGAGCTGGAAGAGATGAGAAAAAAAATGACCGTCCATCTTTCGGTCGACGTCGAAGAGCCAGGCTGGAAAGAGTTTGTCGGGTTTGTTCCTCAAAATGTCACAGATAAAAAGCCTTCTCCCCAGAACGCCATTACAATCACCTGCGGCCCTCCGATCATGATCAAATTCGTCATCAAGGCGCTCAAAGACCTTGGCTTTGAGGATGAACAGATTTACACCACGGTCGAGAACAAGATGAAATGTGGCATCGGCAAATGCGGGCGATGCAACATCGGCTTGCATTATGTCTGCAAAGATGGCCCTGTCTATTCCTGGGCTGAACTCAAAAAACTTCCTCAAGAATATTAAAAGGAGATATCGGCGATGGCAACAAAGAAAGCGGCCAAAAGGAAATCCGTAAAGCCAATCAAAGCGAAACCGACAAAGGAAGAAAGCGCGAAGAAAGATATGATCACGGTTTTCATCATGGGCAAAGCTTACAAAGTGCCGGCGGATGCCACCATCATGGGTGCTATCGAGTACGCCGGCTACCAGATAAAAAGAGGCGCTGGATGCCGCGAAGGATTCTGCGGCGCCTGTGCGACTGTTTACCGTCTCCCCGGCGACTATAAAATCTATACGGGTCTGGCCTGTACAACCCTGGTTCAAGACGGCATGTGGCTCTCTCAGCTTCCTGCGATTCCAGCCCAAAAGCCTGTTTACGATATCGATAAACTGGACCCGAACGTTGCGACTTTTCAAAAGCTTTACCCCGAAGTTTTTCGCTGTGTCGCCTGTAACACCTGCACTAAGGCCTGTCCTCAGGAATTAGAAGTCATGGATTACATCCAGGCGGCAATTCGAGGCGATATCGAAAAGGTTATGGATCTTTCCTTCGATTGCCTCTGCTGCGGGCTTTGTGCCATCCGTTGCCCGGCAGAAATCGTCCAGTACAACGTCGGGCTGCTCGCCAAACGTTTGTACGGAAAATATCTGTCCAAGAAGAGCAAGCCGCTCGAGAAAAGACTCAAAGAAATGAAGGAGCGCACGTACGATAAAGAATACAAAGAACTGATGACCATGAAAAAAGAAGAGTTAAAGAAAAAATATTATGAAAGAGATACGGAAAAATAAAATGCAAGTGCTTACAAACTTGACCCGATAAGGAGTGCAAGATGTATCCAGATTATATGAGGCCATTACTCGAAAAAGTTGCCCAAACCCGGAATAAAAGGTTTGAGCTTGAGAAATCAGGGAAGCCTGTCTTTGCTCCGATGACAGCCAAGGAAAGGGAGGAAGTCCTCAACAAGTTTCATCCTGACTGCAAGCCGGATTCGAGGCGAAAAATCCATATCGGTCCGAATAAAGGAGAGTTGCTGACCACAGAAGTCGCCGTTATGCTGGAATCTCACTCCAGGATCAAACCCGAGCTTTTCGACCTCAACCACATCGATTATGAGACAGACATTCTGATCATCGGCGGAGGAGGCGCAGGCTGTGCCGCGGCCATCATCGCCATGCAAAACGG
>CAZJYC010000050.1:0-18504 GCA_964550165.1 uncultured Eubacteriales bacterium | reverse complement strand
CTTCTTCCTCTCAAACTTTCTCTTCGCCATTTTCCCTTACCTCCTATCCATTATGACAATTTATTTTTCGTAAGCCCACGACCAGATTTGAACTGGTGACCCCATCCTTACCAAGGATGTGCTCTACCAACTGAGCTACGTGGGCAACGAATCAACAAGCAAGCGGGAAACGGGATTCGAACCCGCGACCAACGGCTTGGAAGGCCGATGCTCTACCGCTGAGCTATTCCCGCGCAAATGGGCAGGGAAGGATTCGAACCTCCGAAGCGTTTCCGCAGCGGGTTTACAGCCCGCCCCATTTGGCCACTTTGGTACCTGCCCATCTTGTTAACACTGCAGAGCCATGTCCGTCGTCGAGTCTTCGGCTGAAACCCAACTGCCTGTTCTATCAAAAGCCAGCGAGAGGATTCGAACCCCCGACCCGCTGATTACAAATCAGCCGCTCTACCAACTGAGCTACGCTGGCATAAAATTCCATCCGCAGGCTCTTTTTTAGCTTATTTGGGAGTCAGTGAAAGAGAAAATGAAGAAGTGAAACTCCTTCTCTTTAACCTACCAGAGCTGCTTTAAAGTATGAAAAAAAACATTCAGAATTCTATATCAACTTCATCCTTTTGTCAAGAAACTTAAGTTGTTTTTATTCCAGCTTTTTTGGTCTTGAACATCAGGGCCTACGACCTGGCTCACGAACCTTCTTGGTCCTAATCCTCGTTCTTCTTGGGCATGCCTTTTGAACGCTCCCTCATGAGTCTTGCCTTCTCCACCTTGTCCCTGAGGTCTCTGTAAAAATCCGCTGAAAAGATCATGTATTTTGCTCTTTGGACCAGAGTCAGATTGTCCTCCATAAAGGTCTCAAGCTCCTTTTCCTTGTTTTTAACCTGATCCCTCAACTGCTTGATAGCATCAATCTGACTGGAGATTTCTCTCTCGTCTCGCTTTTCTTCCATGAGCATCTGTCTGAGCTCCCTCAGCCTCTCACCTATCTGTCCGTTAAGCTCCAGTTTTTCTTTTTCAATCTGGTTTATTTTGGGGAAAATCTTTGCGGCCTGCTCCTCAGTCAAGTCCAGAACCTGAGTCAACCGTAACATCCTTAAGAGCATAATATTGTTTCGAATTCCTCTGCGTCTTCCGCTACGCGCTCTCCAAAAGGTATCGATAAACTTGTCTCTCTCCTCATCTGTTTTTAACTTCAAGAACACCTCTTTCTCCTTGGGATGCATGATCAGCTGAGTTTCTGCCAAAAAAGCTCGGTATTTGGGAGAAAGCTTTTCCAGTTCTTTCTCTTGACCGGTGTTCTCCGCTTGAGCGGTAACGAAGAGAATCAAGCTGATGAAAACTATAAAAAGAATGATGGAAACGATATTTCTCATTTTCATCGACATCCTCCTCTAACGGACTATAATTGTGTTTCTTTCTCTATTTCAGACTCAAGAAAACCGATTTCTTCTTCTGAAAGGTTTTCCAAAAGGAAAGCATCTTCATACAAATCAAGCATACTGGCTCTGTCTCTCTCCAGACTTTCTCCTATGGACGCCAGGATCAAGGAATTAAAGAGTTCCTCTAACTCATAATCCCCGCCAATTTCTTGATAGATTTGCGACAGAGTATCCTCAAAGGAAAATACATAGATTTCCTGAGGCGCTTTGCCTTGGCCAAGGTCAAAGACGAACAATAAAGCGATGGCGATCAACACCGCTGCCCCTGCCCAGACCCACTTCCACCTTAAGAAAAACGGAAGTCCTCGCCTTTTCACTCTTGGCGCCGAGGAAATTTTTGCTCTCAGCCTGGTGCCAAACTCCTCCCAGTAAGCTGGCGAAGTCCCTACTTGCTTGAAGCTTTTAGCTTTATCGTGGATTTTCTCGAGATTCACGCTATACACACGGCATCCAGCACAACTCTGAAGGTGAAGCTTGAGGATTTTTCTTTTTTTCTCAGAAAGCTCACCGTCCAGGCTGTCAGAAAGCCATTTTTTTATTTTTTCACAACTCATTCTCTCACTCCCTCCAAAAAGGGTCTCAACCTGGCCTGGAGCATTTTCCTCGCTTTGTGGATTCTCCAGGAGACTGTTTTCTCGGAGCAGGAGAGAATCTGGGCGGCCTGAGCATGACTCATGCCCTGGAATACAACCAAAATAAAGGAAGTTTTATAAGGGAGCGCCAAGGAATCCACCGCTTCGTGCAGCTTTTCTAAAAGTTCCTCATGTAAAGAGCTTCTTTCTGGAGACGCATTTATGGCCACGACCTTCGCTTCCAGAGAGATCCTGTCATCAAAGAAATCCCGGCCTCTCTCTCTGCTCTTTTTTTTAAGAAAATTCAAAGTCAAATTGACCGCGATCCTGTAGAGCCAGGTGGAGAAGCGCGACTGCCGTTTAAATTGATTCATCGATTTGAAGGCTTGCATGAAAGTCTCCTGGGCCAAATCGTCGGTATCCTGGTGGTTCTTCGTTAAGGAAAATACGGTGTTGTAAATCTTCTGCTGGTAGCGATTCGCCAGTTCCATGAAGGCTTTAACATCACCCTGCTTGGCCTGCTGGACCAGAGGGTCATCCGGATACTCTCCCATATCTTCTTTCACTCCATTAGACAATTATTATACAAAATTCTTTGCCAATTGTTCTGGCCATAATGAAAAGCGTAAGCATCCCAAATTCCGTGATTCGAAGAGATTTTGGGGAATAGACTCGCTCCCCTTCGGATTTTTAACGCCATTCTCCGTTCGCTCTTCTCGCCGGCTGCGGATCGCTCCGGCCAAGCGGTTCGAAAACACGCAGGCTTTCTATAACCTGGGCGAAGGCAGAGTGGTGAGAAGGCCGTGTGAAATGCTGAGCAGGCGTTGCGAGGAGCAAAGAAGATCCTTCGCTTTGCTCGGAACAAGCTGCTCAATCTCTCAAATAAGGGAGAGGAGAGCGAAGCCTTGAACCGAGCCGCTTTTGCTGATTTGTGGCTGGCCACAAATCAGTTGGGGGAGCCGAGGGGGTGTGTCCCCTCGGTCGCAGGGCGGGCAATTGCCCGCCCGAGAAGGGGAGGCAGGGAGCCCAATGGAATTGGGCGACCGTCGGCAGGGGGAAAGCGAAGCTGTTCCCCCTCCGAGGTAACGATGGGGCAAAAGCGGCGTACCTTCGAGCCAATCTGCCTGAGTCTTCAAACGGTTTTCTCTCCGCTTAGCCTCCGCTTGGAATCTTTTCAAGAGCGAACTCCGAAGGCTAAATCCTCAATGGGCGCTGCGGCTATCTCCCAAAATCTTTGGATATTCAGGGAGCAATCTTTTGTCACGGAATTTGGGATGAATCCATGAAAAGCAAATGAATTGACAAGCTCAACGAGTTGCTGATATCATTTCATATCCATTTTTAAGGTTTTCGATGATCGAACGCTATACTCTGCCGGGGATGGGAGCCATCTGGACCGAAAAAAATAAATTCCAAAAATGGCTCGATGTGGAATTGGCTGTCTGCGAGGCCCAGGCCAAATTGGGCCAGATCCCAGAAGAAGCTCTGCAGAGGATTAAAGAAAAAGCAGGATTCTCTGTCAAGAAGATTGAAGCCGTGGAAAGGGTTGTGAAACACGATGTCATCGCCTTTCTGACCTCGGTCGCAGAAAAAGTCGGGGAAGACTCCCGCTACATCCATCTTGGCCTGACATCTTACGATATCGTCGATACCGCGCTTTCTCTTCTGATCAAAGAATCACTCCAGAAAATCGAGAAAGACCTCGCAGCTCTTAAAGAAATTCTTAAAGCCGAAGCGCTTCGCTATAAAAAAGCGGTGATGATCGGACGGACTCATGGTGTTCATGCCGAGCCGATCACCTTCGGCATCAAACTCCTCGTCTATTACGAAGAAACTAAGCGCCATCTCCAGCGAATCGCAAGAGCCAGCGAGGTTATCAGCGTCGGCAGGATTTCAGGGTCCGTGGGCACCTACATCCATTTGGACCCGAAAATTGAGCTCTTTGCCCTGGAAAGGCTGGGCCTTAAGCCGGCACCGGTCTCAACTCAGGTTCTGCAGCGCGACCGGCATGCCGAGGTGCTTTCCGCGCTGGCCCTTTTGACTTCCTCTCTAGACAAATTTGCCGTGGAGATCCGCCATCTCCAGAAAACAGAAGCCCTGGAGCTTGAAGAGCCTTTTACCAAAGGCCAGAAAGGCTCGTCGTCCATGCCTCACAAAAAGAATCCGGTTCGTGCCGAGAGAATCTCCGGCCTTGCCCGGGTCATCCGGGCCAACTGCCAGGTCGCTTTAGAAAACATCCCTCTCTGGCACGAAAGAGACATCTCCCATTCCTCAAGCGAAAGAATTATTTTCCCCGACTCTTTCATTCTAACGGATTTTATCTTGGCTGAGACGGCGGATATCATCAAAAATTGGAAAGTGAATACGGAGAGGATGAAGGACAACATTCATCTGACCTGTGGCCTCATTTTTTCCCAGAGTCTCCTCCTGGCTCTGGCCAAAAAGGGGCTTTCCCGGGACAAAGCCTATCAGCTGGTTCAGAGAAACAGCCTCAAAGCCTGGGATGAGAACCTCGATTTTCAAAAGCTCGTCGAACAAGACGAGGAAATCCATAAAATTTTAACTCAAGAAGAGATCCAGGCCTGTTTTTCTCTAAAACCTTATCTGGAACAGATCGATTACATTTTCGAACGCGTGTTTGCTCGTGAGAGTTAGAATCCTCGTCAGCCTGAAAGACATCGTTCTCGACCCTCAGGGTCAGACCGTCAAGAATGCCCTTCACACCCTTGGCTATGACTTTGTCAAGGATGTCAGACAGGGCAAAATCTTTGAGCTTGAACTGGAGGGCATCTCACGGGAAGAAGCCGAAAAGGTGGTTGCCGAGATTTCCGATAAGGTTCTGGCCAACCCGATCATCGAGAAATTCTCCTGGCAAATTCTCAACAAGAGCGAGCCATAAATTGGGAAAGTGCGCTCCGCTCAAAAAGGGCTAAAATGAAATTTGGAGTTGTCATTTTTCCAGGTTCCAACTGCGATTACGACACTTACTATGTCCTGAAAACTGTCCTCAAGCAGAAGACGGAATTTCTCTGGCATAAGGACCACGATCTGAAAAATGTCGACTGTGTCATTCTTCCCGGGGGTTTTTCCTACGGAGATTATCTCCGCTCTGGCGCCATCGCCAAATTCTCTCCCTTGATGCAGGAAGTCAAGGAATTTGCTCACAAGGGCGGGCTCGTGCTCGGAATCTGCAACGGCTTCCAGGTTCTTCTGGAACTAGGCCTCCTCCCCGGGGCCATGCTCAGGAATAAGAACTTGAAATTCCTCTGCCAATTCGTCCATATCCGGATTGAAAACGAGAAGTCTCCATTTACTCACAAGGCCAACAAAGGACAGGTTCTGAAGATCCCGATCGCCCATTTTGACGGGAATTATTTTGCTCCTCCGGAGACAATCCGGGAAATCACAAGGAACGATCAGGTCGTTTTCCGCTACTGCGATGCCCAAGGGAAAACGAGCGAAGAAGCCAATGTCAACGGCTCTGTGGAGAGTATCGCCGGGCTTTCGAACAAACGAGGCAATGTCATGGGGATGATGCCTCATCCGGAAAGAGCCTCAGAGCTTCTCCTCGGAAGCAGAGGCGGGCGGTACATTTTTGAATCTGTTATTGATTCTATAGAATGCTAGACAGGCTGTTCTGCAACTCCAACATTTTTTTACCGGTCTAGCCCGAACAAACGGAATTGACCTTCATGATCGATGAGAAAACGATCAAGGACCACAACCTCACTCTGGAGGAATATGAGAGAATCGTTACGCTTATCGGCCGCGAGCCCAACATCACCGAGCTCGGTATTTTTTCTCTGATGTGGTCAGAACACTGCAGCTATAAGAGCTCGAAAATCCACCTCAAGAAACTGCCCACAATGGGAAAGCATGTCATCCAAGGACCCGGGGAAAACGCAGGAGTTATCGATATCGGCGATGGGCTGGCAGCGGTTTTCAAGATCGAGTCTCACAATCATCCTTCGTTTATCGAGCCTTACCAGGGTGCCGCAACCGGAGTGGGGGGCATTCTGAGAGACATCTTCACCATGGGCGCAAGACCTGTTGCTCTTATGGATAGCCTGAGGTTTGGGCCGCTGTCCAACCCAAAAAACAGGTCCATCATGGAAGGCGTGGTCTCTGGAATAGCAGGATACGGGAATTCGACTGGAATCCCGACTGTGGGCGGTGATATCTATTTCAACGCCCGCTACGCGCACAACCCTTTGGTCAACGTCTTCGCCCTCGGAATCGCAGAAAAGGAGAAAATCTTCTACGCCAGAGCCGAAGGAGCAGGAAATCCCGTGCTTTATGTCGGAGCCAAAACCGGACGGGACGGGATTCACGGCGCAACCATGGCTTCGGCAGAATTCGGGCAGGATTTAGAGCAGAAAAGACCGAATGTTCAGGTGGGAGACCCATTCAAGGAAAAGCTGCTGCTCGAAGCCTGTTTGGAAATCATGGCCCGGGATCTCGTCGTGGGCATTCAGGATATGGGAGCGGCTGGCCTGACCTGCTCCACCACAGAGATGGCCGCTAAATCCAAATCCGGAATCGCAATCGACCTTGACCTTGTGCCTCAAAGAGAAGAAGGCATGACTCCCTATGAGATCATGCTCTCAGAGTCTCAGGAGCGGATGCTCATCGTAGCCAAAAAAGAAAAAGCCAGAGAGGCGCAGGAAATCTTTTTTAAATGGGATTTGGATGCCGTCATCATCGGCCATGTCACTCAGGGAAAAAAACTTCGTGTCAGGTCGGGCGGCAAGATTGTTGTCGACATTCCGGTTGAAGCCGTGGTCAACCTCTGTCCAGTCTACGAGAGAGAAAGCCGCGTTCCCTCTTACCTCGAATCCGCAACCCAGCTAGACCTTCCTCCTCTTCCCGAGGACTTAAATCAGGCGTTGCTCCGGCTTCTTGCCTCCCCGACTATTGCCAACAAGGAATGGGTTTACCGGCAGTACGACCATATGGTCCAGGTGAATACAGTGCTCCTTCCAGGAGCTGACGCTGCCCTTTTAAGGCTCAAAAACCAGAAGAAAGGCCTGGCCATTACCCTGGACGGAAATTCCCTCTACACCTACCTCAACCCGAGGGCAGGCGGAAAAATTGCTGTCGCAGAAGCGTGCCGCAATCTGGCCTGTGTGGGCGGCCGGCCCATCGGAGTCACCAACTGCTTGAACTTTGGCAATCCGGAAAAACCGGAAATCATGTGGCAGTTTAAGGAAGCTGTCCAGGGAATCGCTGAGGCCTGCCAAGCCTTTGAGATTCCCGTAACCGGCGGAAATGTGAGCTTTTACAACGACACCGATGGCGCCTCGATCTATCCGACTCCAGTCTTAGGAATCGTGGGGACGGTGGAAGATGTGAGCAAGGCGGTCAGCCCTGGATTCAAGAGCGAAGACGACGCGATTATTCTTCTGGGTGAGAATAAAGAGGAGCTTGGAGCTTCAGAGTACCTTAAAAGCCTATTCAATCAGGAAAAGGGGTCGCCGCCAGAAATCGACCTCGAAAAAGAAAAGAAAATCCATGAGCTGTGCCTGGAAGCCATTGGCCTCGAGCTTCTAGAGTCTGCCCATGACATCTCAGAGGGAGGCATGGCTGTCTGCCTTGCCGAATGCTCCTTTCTCAGCCCGCAAAAACTCGGTTTCAGCCTCGAGTTCACCGACGAAATCCGCCGCGATGCCCTCCTCTTCGGGGAAACTCAATCCCGAATCGTGGTCACAGCGAGCAGCCAGAATCTGGAAAAGCTTCTTCAGCTTGCCAAACAGAGAAAAGTCAAAGCGACAATCTTGGGAAAAACCGGGGGTAGCCGGATGACGATCTCCCATCTCAACCGGAAAATCATCGATATCTCTGTCGAGGACACTTTCAAAGCCTGGAAGCAGGCGATCCCTGAATTTTTTAAGACCGGCTGAGAACCGAGGTTTTGGCTTTCCATCCTCGAAAAGAGGGGAAAAGAAAAAATTGAAACTCTCTTCAAGAAAAGTTAAACTGAGTAGCGACCCGGAAAATTTTAAACAGGAACTGAGGAAAATAAAATGACAGAAGAAATCTTCCGAAGTCCCAGGAAAAAAGGAAGGATTGCGGTCCTAATTTCAGGCCGAGGCTCAAACTTTAAGGCCATCCAGGAAGCCATTCTTGAAGGGAAAATAAACGCCGAGATCGCCCTCGTCCACAGCAACAAGGCGGACGCGCCAGGCCTCAAGATCGCGAAAGATTTTAAGCTTGAAACCTTCTTCCTCGACCCGAAGGTTTTTCCGAGCAAGGAGGACTACGAAAAAGAACTCATCAAGGAGCTCAAGAAAAAAAAGGTGGATTTGGTCTGTCTGGCAGGATACATGAGGATCTTGAGTCCCTCGTTCTGCCGCGAGTTTCGCCACTCTGTCATGAATATCCATCCAGCGCTTCTTCCCTCCTTCCCCGGTCTTCATGTCCAGAAGAAGGCCCTTGACTGGGGAGTCCGATATTCAGGAGCGACTGTTCACTTTGTGACCGAGGATGTCGACATGGGCCCAATTATCCTCCAGGCTGTTGTACCTGTTCTTCAGGACGACACCGAGGAAACGTTGAGCGACAGAATCTTGAAAGAGGAGCACAAAATCTATCCCGAGGCAGTGAGGCTTTTTTTTGAAGGAAGGCTAGAAGTCCAGGAGAGAAGGGTTTTCATAAGGTAGCGCTGCGGAGCTTCAGCACGAAAAGCAGAGGATAAAGCGATGAATTCCATGAAGGAGCAGTTCGAATACCTGAAAAGAGGCTGCGTGGAGATTATCCAGGAAGACGAGCTGAAAGCCAAAATCTCCCGCTCTCTCAAAATAAAAAAGCCTTTGGTCGTCAAAGCCGGCTTTGACCCTACAGCCCCGGATATCCATCTCGGCCACACCGTGCTTCTGCGCAAGATGAAGCACTTCCAGGACCTGGGTCATGATGTTGTTTTTCTCATCGGCGATTTCACCGGGCTTATCGGCGACCCCTCGGGCCGGTCGACCACCCGTCCGCCCATGACCCGGAAAGAGATCAGCAAGAATGCAGAAACCTACAAGGCCCAGATATTCAAAATCCTGGACCGTAAAAAAACCATCATCGATTTCAACTCTCGCTGGTTGGGAAAACTGACAAGCTTTGATATCATCAACCTTGCTGCCAAGTACACGGTGGCCCGCATCCTGGAAAGGGATGACTTCTCCAGCCGCCTGAAAAAAGGACAGCCCATCTCTGCCCACGAAATCCTCTATCCTTTAATGCAGGCCTATGACTCTGTGGCCTTGAAAGCGGATGTGGAACTCGGCGGAACCGACCAGAAATTCAACCTTCTTGTCGGCCGCGAAATCCAGAGAGAATTCGGCCAGGAACCCCAAGTGATCATGACCATGCCCCTTCTGGAAGGGCTGGACGGCATGGAGAAGATGAGCAAATCCTTGAACAACTATGTGGGCATTACGGAGTCGCCTGGCGAAATCTACGGGAAAATCATGTCCATCTCCGATCCCTTGATGTACCGCTACCATGAGCTTCTGACCGACGTTCCCCTGACCCAGATTGAACAATGGAAAAGAGAGGCCAAAGAGGAGAAGATCAATCCCAGGGATTTAAAATCAAAGCTGGCCCGGATTATCGTCGCGCATTTCTGGGGCGAGGAAGAGGCCAAAAAAGCGTCTCAGGAATTTGCGAGAGTGTTCAGCAAAAAAGAACTTCCTGCAGAAATCGAAGAAAATAATATTATCATGGTTGGAGCTCCAGTTAAGATCAAAGCTAGCGTTAAAGGAAAAATAAGAGTTGAGACGGTCAAAAAAATGCAAGATATTTCTCTCCTTGATCTACTCGTCAACCAGAACATCTTCCCTTCCCGGGGCGAGGCGAAAAGAGTCATCCGTCAAGGAGGTGTATACCTCGATGGACAGAGAATCGAAGATATCGGCCTGAAAATCGACTTCACAAAAAAAAGCGAATATATCCTCAAAGTCGGAAAGAAGAAATTCTACAAAATCGTAAAAGGATAGGGAGGAAAATAAGAGCCTTCGATACCCTGAACGACTTTCCGAGAGACAGCTGTCATCGATCGAGGACAGAAATTGGGCGGATGACAGGAAACGCTTCTCCTGCCTTGATGGCGCATTTATTGCTTAATATTCAAACAGAAAGGGAGTAATGAAAACCAAAGCGGCTCTTGTCATCGTATCGGTTCTTATCCTCTCCTCTCCTTGTCTGGCTGTCAAAAAAAGGGAAATCATCCTCGGCTTTGGAGGAGGGTATTCTCTTGGCCTTGATGGGTCACTCCGGAAACATGAGTTTGACGAGACGTACGTAGACCCCTTGGAATGGTGTGAGTATAAACTCTTGTATTTCAAAGAAAATTCAGAAATGAAGCAATACTTAAACTTTAACATCCAATATTTTTTTAATATAAGATATGGCATCCAACTGGAATTCAATCGGCAAAAAGCCAGCTACTTCTCTCACTTGAAATGGTATGGCTCCATGTCTCCGGATGGAGTTCCAGACCCTCAAAATCCGGCCAGTGATAATTACACCGAAATAAACCACATCGAAGAACCTTACCAAAAGCCATGGAGCCTTTCTTCCCTGACGCTATCCTTTATCTTTAACATCAAAAAATTCGCAAGCCAGAGAACATACCCTTTTGTCTCCGCTGGGGCCGGGTTGTACCTTCTCAGCGGAGACAAAGATCTTGTCCTGAACAGATTCCGGCTGGGCCCTAAAAGCTTCGGTTTAAAAATGAAGTTCAGCGGAGGCTTTAAACATCAACTCAACTCCAAACTCGGTCTCAACCTCAGAATTTTTCTTGAGTCCATTCAACGCTACAGGCTTGGCCGCGAACTCGGTCTTTACTATGGCCCTGACCAGTTCGATTTCGAATGGTATCTTCTCGAGGGAAAAATTGGGAGAGTCATGGCAGCCATCGTCAGGTCATACACCTACGGCGGAATAGACCTCAGCGTCGAGTATAAGCTCAAATAAAACTTAGAGCTCCGGCGGGAATAGCTTGGGGGGTTTTCCGAAGACATCCGTGTACAGCTCAGGATAGGCGTCCTTGCCTCCGAGAAGAAGGCAGGTCAGAGGCATGGCCTCCTCGGCCAGTGTGGACATCTGCCGGGTGACATTCCGGATGTCCCATTGGGCTGTGGCGTCTTCTCTCAGCCTCGAGATGTGGTAAAGCTCCCTGGCGTTGACCTGAAGCAACACCCGCCTGCGGTGGGCGTTGGTCAGAATGTATTCTGCCCCGCAACCCATGACTTGCTTCAAATCCCTGTAAACGTCCTCTGTTTGGTTCATCACCGCCATGAATTCCTTCTTGGAACCAACTGCTTCTACGGAAGGTGGAACCGTGACCCCCAGCTCGGGGTTGTACCTCTGAGCTGTCAGCGTCGCCATGCGGTGGCGCTTGAGCTGGGCAAAGCACGCGGCTGAGACGATTAAATCGTAGGTGAGGTTCACGTACTCGAACTCCCGAAGCGGAAAATCATAGAATTCCATGTATTTATAAGCGACTTTGAGAAATTCTCTCTTTTCTTTTTGGTTAAGAGCTCTTGCCTTTTGAAAACATCCCTTATAAGGAAGAGAGGAAGATGTGTGGAGAAGAGAGGCAACCAGTTTCGTGTCCGCCTCAGGCGTGAAATCGACGAGACGAACCGGCTCTTTTCTATCTCCGGGCTTTTTTAGGAAAATTTGGGCTTTCTCCTCCAGCTCGACGTAGGTTCTGCCGTCAAAATCGTTGGCTTCGGTGAAAAGAATGATGGACGGTGCCACGTCTTTGGCCAGGGCATAGATTTTTCGGTTGAACTCCTTGAGCTCTTCCAGCTTTTTCGAGGCGAAGCGGCGGATTAAAAACTCAAGATTTCGCGCATTGACGGTCATGCCCAGCTGACCCTGGGTGGCCAGGCTGACCGTATAGCGGGCGTCTTCCTTGGCCCAGCCGTCCAGGACCGGGTGTTTCTTGGGATTGGCGGCCATCTCCTTGTTTTTTTCGAAAAAATAAGTCTTCAGCTTTTTGTAGAGCTTGTGGTAGAGAGCGTTCTGGGCTCTGACAGCCTTGACAAAGATGTCCTGCTTTCCGGCTTTTTTAATTTCTTCCGGGATGACAAAGTCGTCTTTCAGAGCGATGTAGCGCTGGGATTTTTCCGTGTAGGAGCAGAGGCGGAACTTCTCTATCTCTTCAATGGCCAGCCGGCTGACGCCGAGGATGTCAAAATTGAAGATCGCATGCTCGGCCACGGAGTGGTGCCCCATCTTGAAGATGATGTTCTGGTTGGAGCGCCGCGCCCTCCCCACTTCCGCCCGGGCCAAAGCACGAAGCTCGTTGATCGGACGGGGGTCTCTGGAGATGCGAGCGTATGAGGCAGAAAGAGTCTCGGGAGTGATATCGTCTCGAGGCGGAGAATGCTTTTTAAGTTCTTCGATGACTTCCCGGTCGATGTTGTATCCAGCCAGAATGATTTCCATGGTTGCTACTAAAATAAAAAGTGCGAGGCGAAATGTCAACTTCCTGGGCAAAAGCTGTGTGTTTTCGAGCTGCTCACCTGAGCCTGATTGATTTGTGGTCAGGCAAGGAGTATCATGGGCGCAAAAGGTCAAAAATGAAAAATAAAGATCTCGCTGTGATCTTTAACCGCATCGCCGATGCCCTGGAGATAAAGGGCGAGATGCAGTTTAAAGTCATCGCCTACAAGAAAGCCGCTCGAGTGCTCGAAGACCTGACCGAGGATATTGAAACCATCGCCAGAGAAAAGAGCCTCGAAAAGATCCCGGGGATCGGCAGCGGCATGGCCAAGAAAATTGAAGAATATCTTCAGACTGGACAGATGAAAAAACACCAGGAGGCTCTATCCGGAGTCCCTGAAGGCCTTCTCGAGCTTCTGGAAATCCAGAACATGGGTGCCAAAACAATTCATCTCGTCCACAAAGAGCTGGGTATTAAAAACGTGGATGACCTGAAAAAGGTGATCATTGACGGCTCCTTGGCCAAACTCTTCGGAATGGGAGAGAAAAAGGTCGAAAACATCAAGAAAGGCATTGAAATCTACGAAAAGGCCCAGGAACGGATTCCAATCTATGATGCTGTGACTCTTGTTGAAGAGACTATCAGCTATCTCCAGAAGGCTCCCCATATCGGCCGCATTTCTTCTGCCGGCTCTCTCCGCCGCATGAAAGAAACTGTCGGGGACATCGACATCCTGGCTTCGGGGAAATCCGGAGCCAAGATCATCCACCATTTTACCCGCTTTCCCCGAGTGAGCCGGGTCCTGGCCGAAGGCGAAACCAAGGGCTCGGTCCTCGTCGCTACCGAAAAAGGCGAAAGGCAGCTGGATCTGCGGATTGTTGATGAATCCGAGTACGGAGCAGCTCTTCAATACTTCACGGGTTCCAAAGCCCACAACATCAAACTCCGGGGAATGGCCAGAGATAAAGGCCTGAAAATTTCTGAGTACGGCGTTTTCAAGGGAGAGAAAAAAATCGCCGGTTCTACCGAAGAGGATGTTTACAAAGCCCTGGGCTTGCCGCTCATTCCTCCGGAGATGAGAGAAGACAGGGGGGAAGTTGAACTTGCTCTCAAAGGTAAACTCCCGTATGTCGTGGAGACGTCCGACATTAAAGGTGACCTCCATGTCCATTCAGAATACAGCGACGGCAATCTTTCTTTGAAAAAGCTGGCAGAGCATGCCCGGGAAATGGGATATGGTTACATTGCCGTCTGCGACCATTCCCAGTCGGCAAAATACGCGGGCGGCATGTCCGCGGAACGACTGATGGAACAGATCAAAGAAATCGACGGTCTGAACAAAGAACTCAAAAATTTCAAGATCCTCAAAGGAATCGAAGTCGACATCCTGCGCGACGGCAAGCTCGATTTTCCCGACAGCGTGCTCAAAAAATTGGACTTGGTTGTGGCCGCCATCCACAGCGGCTTTAAGAAGAACGTGACAGAGCGCATCCTTAAAGCCCTGGACAATCCCTACGTGACGATTATCGCCCATCCCTCAGGCCGCCTCATCTCCAAACGCGAAGGCTATGATGTGGATCTGGAAAAAGTCCTCGAGGCTGCAAAAAAAACCGGAAAAGCCCTGGAACTCAACGCCTACTATGACCGGCTTGACCTCAATGAATTCTACCTCAAGAAGGCCAAAGAGAAAGGAATCAAGATTGCCATCGGCACCGACACCCATTACGCCAAAGGGCTGCCGATGATGCGCTTCGGCGTCGGCATCGCCCGCCGGGCCTGGCTGGAAAAGAAAGACATCCTCAACTGCCTCAGCTACGAGAAGTTGAAAAAAAGGTGATTTTCTCTTTTCATTTCTTTCCTTTCCTATTAAAATAATAACCTGACCTTAGTTCCCAATTGCAGATTCGTAATAACACAATAAATGTCATTCGATTGTCATGCGGGCGAGCAGAGGGAGCGCGATAACCCAACGAAGTCGTTACGAGACGCAGAGCGCCGTAGCCATCCCTCTGAATTTTAGGAGATTGCCACGTCGCTTCCCGTCACGCTTCGCTCGCGGCTTCGGCTCATCCTCGCGATGACGTTTTTATTATGAAATCTGTGTTAATTCTAAGCGAGCCATGAAAGAATGTTCTTGCCGATTAAAAAAAAGATGAAAACTAATCAAGGAGAAAGAAATGATAGACGTGATGAAATCTTCGGTGAAGGACCTCTTGGGACTTGCCATCAGGTCAGAGATTGACTCAAACGCCGTCTACTCCAAGATGGCAAAAAGGGTTTTAAATCCCTTGCTTAAAGAAAAATTTCGAATTCTCGCTTTCGAAGAGAACAAACACAGGGATGTCCTCAAGAAGCTTCATAAAGTTCTACACCCAGAAGAAAAAATCAAGGTTCCGGATAAAGTGGACAAGGCTCTCCTTCCTTCGGTCATCATAAAGCCTTCCTCGACTCTGGTCGATATCCTCTACCAGGCCATGCAGGCTGAGAAATCCGCAGAAAACTTCTACGCCAATCTTTCCCGCAGAGTCCAGAATCCCCAGCAAAAAATCTTGAGTTATCTAAGCAAAGTCGAGCACAGCCATTACAAAATGCTGGAGAGCGAATACACCCTTGCTCAGAACTTCGAGGATTACGCCGAAAAAGATATCGACAAAGTCATCACCTAACTAGCCTTTCATGACTCCAACCGGAACGACCCTGGCGACGAGCCGTCCTATGCCGACCTTGTGAGAAACTTCAACGACCTCGTCCACATCCTTGTAGGCTTCAGAGGCTTCTTCAGCCACGCCTTTCCAGCTTGTCGACTTAAGCTCAATACCCTTGCTCTCCAATTGCTGCCTGATCTGCTCGCCGCGGAAGCGGCGAAGCGCCTCATGCCTGGACATCACCCGTCCTGCGCCGTGGGCGGTGGAAGCGAAGCTCAATTCTTCTGCCTCTTTGGTCCCGACGAGCAGGTAGGAGGATGTTCCCATGCTCCCGGGAATGATGACCGGCTGCCCGACAGAGCGGTAAACCTCAGGAATCTCCATCCGGCCCGGGCCAAAGCTTCGTGTCGCGCCCTTGCGGTGAATGCAGACTTCCTTCAGCTCGCCGTCGATTCTGTGCTTCTCAAACTTGGCCACGTTATGGCAGACATCATAGACCTGGTCCATTCCTTTGGAGCTTCCCAGAATCTTCTCGAAGACTTCCCTCACCCAGTGGGCAATCATCTGGCGGTTGGCGAAGGCAAAGTTCACCGCAGCGCTCATGCTCTTGTAATACTCCTGACCGAGTGGAGAGCGGACAGGGGCATTGATCAGCTCCCGGTCGGGCAATCCTTTTATCCCAAACCTGTCTTCCATCAGCCGGATATAATCTGAAGCCACCTGGTGCCCCAATCCCCGGCTGCCGCAGTGGATCATGACCAGAATCTGGCTTTCGGAGTGAATGCCAAAGACACGGGCAACGTCTTTGTTGTAGATCTCCGCAACTTTCTGAATCTCCAGAAAATGATTGCCAGCGCCCAGTGTTCCTAACTGAGGCAGGCCTCTCTCTAAAGCCCTGGCGGAGAGACGGCTGGTGTCAGCGCTTTTCATCCTCCCATACTCCTCAGTCCTTAACAGATCCTCTTTCGTCCCGTAGCCGTTCTCGATTGCCCATTCTGCGCCTTTAACACAGACTTCCAGGAGAACATTCCTGCTCAGCCTTGTTACCCCTCCTTTGCCTACGCCAGCCGGAACTTCCTTGAATATTTCAGCCAGGAGCTGCTTTCTCTTCTCCTGGATGTCCTCTTCAAAATACTCGGTCCTCAGCAGCCTGACTCCACAGTTGATGTCATAGCCGACTCCGCCTGGAGAGATGATGCCTTTGTCCAGGCCAAAGGCAGCCACTCCGCCAATGGGAAAGCCATAGCCCTGATGGGCATCGGGCATGACATAGGCTGTTCTCTGGATTCCTGGCAAGCAGGCCACGTTTCTTAACTGCTGAAGAGTCTGGTCACGCCTGACGCTTTCCAGGAGCTTGGAGGAGGCATAGATCACTGCTGGAACTTTCATCTCCCCGGACTTGGGAATTTCCCAGATGTAATTGTTTATCTTCTTTAATTCCATTTTCGCACCTCAGATGTCGACCACAACCTGGACCAGGCAACGGCCTTTGTCGTGAATCTCCATCTCATTGTAGGTTATGGCCTTGACATCTCCATAGATCTTATATTTATCAGAAAAATTGTCTCCTAAGAAGAGTGCTCTCAACAGATAGCCGTTTTCCTTCTTTTCGATCCTCATCTTTTCCACCGCACCGAGAAGGAACATTTTTGTCTCCGACAAATATATTATCTCCTCTAAGAAGCTGCTGAGCAACTGTTTGAGGTCACTGCCTTCGATTTCAACAGGATGCTCAACTCTCTTTTCGACCTTCTGCCAATCCCACATCAGGGAAGAAACGGCCAACGCGGCATTGTGAAAGGCTTCTTCCAGCGTTTTTCCGTAAGCTCGAAACTTGGCATCGGCTGTGTGTCTCAGAAACGTATACCGCCTCATCGTCAGCTCTCTCCCAATTCTCGATTTTTGCCGAGACTGAACTTGCGGACAAGCCCGGCTTGAAGCTTTTTCAGGTCAGGAGAAAGCCCAATAGGATAGTCTTCCCCATGACCATCTAGAGATTTGTACTTCTCATCGAGTCTGGAGAACTCATCGAGAAAGAGTTTCTGAATCTGAGCCAAGGGAGGCGACTGAGCGAGTATTTTTCCTCCCTCCATTACCTTGACCAGCAAAGGCTCTGCGGATTTCAAACGGTCTGTCCTGAGGCCTATTACATCTTTTCTCAACCTGCCCTTGGCTTTGGTAAAGCGGAAGACCTGCTTGGCCGAAGCCAGAGTGGCCTTTCCCGGACTGAGCTTGAGCACCGGACGGCCAGCATACTCTACCATTTTGTAAGCCATGTCAAAATAAGGAGCGTCGGCCGAGACTCCCATTTTTGTTCCCACGCCAAAAGAATCGATATCGCCACCCCGCTCAAGAACCTCGCGAATCTTGTACTCGTCAAAACCGCCGCTGGCGAAAATGGCTGCTTCGCCCATTCGGTTTTTGCGCAACAAACGCCTTACCTCCCGGCTCAAGCGGGCCATATCGCCGCTATCCAGTCTTACACCACTGAGTTTTTTCCCCTGGCGCGCCATTTCCTTCCCGACCTCGGCGGCCGCCTTTGTCCCTTCGATTGTATCATAGGTATCGACGAGCAAAATTGTGTTCTCGGGAAAGGTGCGGGCAAAAGCGCGAAAAGCATCGATTTCCCTCTCGAAGCTGGTCACAAAAGAGTGGGCCATGGTTCCGTAGATGGGAATTCCGTAGAGCTTCCCGGCAAGGACATTGCTGGTGCCGGTAAAACCAGCGACGTAGCTCGCCCGGGCAACCTTCATCCCTGCGTCTGTTCCCTGGGTGCGGCGCAGGGAAAAGTCCACCAGCTTTCTCGGCCCGGCCGCATGGACACAGCGCGAGGCCTTGGTGGCGATCATCACCTGGAGGTTCAGGGCGTTGATGACGAACGTCTCGACCATCTGGGCTTCGATCAGAGGCGCACTGACCTCCAAAAGCGGCTCATTGGCGAAAAAGAGACGGCCTTCAGGAATGGCGTAGACATCGCCCGTGAAACGGAATGTTTCCAGATAAGATAGAAATTCCGGGTTAAATAATCCGTTTTTTTTCAAATAATCCAGGTCCTCAGGTGTAAATCGAAGATGGCTCAGATAATCCAGAACATCGGCCAGTCCAGCCGAGACAAAATAACGCCGAGACCGAGGATACCTGCGGATAAAAAGGCTGAAGGTTGACGGCTCGAACATCCCGTTCTCGAAATAGCAGGCCGCCATGGTCAGCTCATAGAGATCTGTGAACAGAGCCAGGCTTTTTATCCAGTTCATTTTTTGTCCTTATTTTTTTATAATTCACTCTCTGAGATAAATCAACTCGCAGTTATACTAGCTCTCTTCCGTTTGGTGTGTATTGAGGAGATGTGGGTAACAAAAAAAGCCTCTCAGAGATGGCCGAAGCGACCATTGAAGGTTTAGCCTTCCCGA
>CAZJYC010000049.1:17543-18775 GCA_964550165.1 uncultured Eubacteriales bacterium | reverse complement strand
AGCTGGCTCCAGAGAAAGAGTCCGGAGTGCATGAAGAACAATAAAAAAATCCAAATCGTCAAGGACACGCGTCGACAATTGTTTTTCATCCTCAATCCTCTCCGCCTAAGATTTTTCTCCCCGTCATTGTAGAAATCATGGTGCCGACCACGAAAAATATACTGCTAGCCAAGCATACATGTCAAGAAAGCCAAAAAAACAGCCGAAGACGGGAAGATGATTTCTATTGTGGATTCGCGAAACCGAGGCCTATGTTTATTATTTCAGCCCAGCCAGCCTCTTCCTAGCATCCTCAACCTCAGGAATACCGGGGTCAGCGTTCTTCCAGAGGTCAAGGAACTTCTGATACTGGTCTATGGCTTTCCCTTTCCAGCCTATCTCTTCGTACAGCTCGGCTAACCTGTAATGATACTTGGGATGAATAAGGCGCCGGTCCGGAATTTTCGGGTCAAAGGTTATCAGCCGCTCGTATTCAGCAATGGCTTTATCGATTTCTCCCTTTTGCCTATAAGCCCGGGCCAAGACATCCTTAAGGAAAGGCGTGTTATAGAAAATTATCGATTCCGTGTACTGAAGACTAGGGTATCTCAAGTATGATGCTTTTTCAAAAATGGAAACCGCCCTGTCGGGAGCACCTCCGGCGAGAAATATATCGGCTTGAAGAAGATTGTAAAAAAATGTCGCATATTCTTTTTGGCTTGGAGTCATCCCAGGAAAAAAAGATTTTATCTCGGTTAATCTCTTTTTCGCTTTCTCAATCAAGCCTTCTTTCAGTTCGATTGAACCGAGAACACAGCTGTAGCCTGCCCTTCTGTACTGCTCCATATCAGGATAAAGTTTCATGGATAAATTAAACCAGCTTTCATTGTATTTCCGGCTGAGATCATATTTCTCTCTATCATAGTAAATCCAAATTTTAAGCCAGCTGATAAAGGCTTTCCTGTATTCATCCTTGACAGCTTCCGCCAATTCTTCTGCTGTTTGAAGATTAGCAAGGCACTTTTCCAGGTTCCCAAGCCAATAGTGATAGAACCCTTTCCAGAGATAGGCGCTTCCCATAACGCCCTTGGCTTGAGTCATGTTGAGGAACTTATCTACAAGGATCATCGCTTCAGAATAATTTTCCTTTAAAGCATATATGTACTGCATGTTGTGCAAGGACATATAAAAATCAGGCTTAAGCTTTAATGCTTCCTTGTAGCTTTCTATCGCCTTCTCAAGCTCGCCCTTTC
>CAZJYC010000049.1:15198-17443 GCA_964550165.1 uncultured Eubacteriales bacterium | reverse complement strand
GGATATTTTTTCTCGATTTGCTTAAGGATACTGAAATATTTCTCGGTATTCCGCTCGATATATCTAACATAATAGGCTTCTATCCACAGCCTTTCTTTGTCTGTTGTTTTCTGGGAGAGAGACCTTGCTTTCTCAAGAGCCTCGTTTCTCGCTTTGGTATCGTTTAAGACTTCATAGGTTATGGAAAGGTAGAGGTAAGCAATGGCGAAATTAGGGTCGACCTCGACCGCTTTCTCCAGAAACTGTCGTGCTTCTTCATCATAAAGTTTTTCGCTTGCTTCCAATCCTCTTAAGAAATAATTGTAAGCTTCCATGGATTCTGTCGTGACATCGGCAATCTGCATCCGGGCAGTTTCGAGCTTTTTTTCTGGAAGGCCTATGCCTCGCGAAATCTCTGTGCTGAGTTCATCAATCTGTCTCTCGAGAATGCTGTCCGCGCCTTTTCCTCTGGAGCTTGCACTTTTCAGAAGCTTCTTAGTCTCCACATCCAAAACTTTGACATCCGTGGCAAACACATCACCGGCTTTGATGTAACTGCCCAGGACAAGAGCTCCGATCCCTTCCCTGCGGCACAGCGTAAAACCCAGGTCACTATCGATGAACTCCACATCCTCTTTCCCTGTTTGCTTGAGGAGGTCGCGAAGACGCTCCCAGGTGGCAACATAGAGAGCGCCTGTTTGCTCGAGGCTGGTTATCAAAAGATTAGGAATCGCCTTTTGGAGGTAGTCATAGGCTTTATCGCCTGTCTGATTTTCAAAGCTGATAACCGCTATGGAGTTTTCAATCTTCTGAGGAAAAACAGCTTCCTTTTGAGGCAGAAGCTGCCAGATAACGATTGCAACAATCGCCAGGCCGACAATAGCCAATCCGGGGATAAGGAGCTTTTTTAAGCTGAATTGAACTGTAATCTCTCTTGAAGTGAGAGGCTTTCGTTTGGGGATCTCTCTTTCAGTCGTTGGAATACCCTGCTCTATCTTAGCGAGCTCAGAACGAATTTCTCCTGCACTCTGATATCGCTTCTCCTTATCCTTCTCCAGACACTTAAGTATCAAGCGATTGAGGTCTTCAGGCATTTGGGCATTAAATTCTTTGGGATTTTTCGGTATCTCGCTTTTCTGCTTGACGCCTATAGCGAAGGCCGTATCTCCTTCGAAGGGAACTCTTCCTGTCGCCATCTCATAAAGAATGACTCCTAACGAATAGATATCTGAACGCTGATCGATCTCTTTGCCCTCCACCTGCTCAGGCGACATGTATTCTGGCGTCCCGATTATCATTCCCTCACCTGTTATCCCTTTCTCCTTTGCAGAGCGGGCTATCCCAAAATCCATAATTCGAGCATTTCCATCCTCATCAACCATGATATTCTGAGGCTTTAAGTCACGATGAATAACTCCTAACTTATGGGCCTCTGCTAATCCTTCGACTATTTGCTTGGCAATGGAAAGAGTGCTTGCCAGGGGCATTTGTCTGACTTTTCTCGTCAACTTCTTCAAATCTTCGCCATCAACAAATTCCATCGTGATGTAGCGTGTCCCTTTTTCATCTCCCAAATCGTACATCTGACAGACATTCTTGTGCCTGATCTTTCGAGCAAACTTCAGTTCATTCCTGAATCGCTCAATTGTCTTTTTCTCCGCAGCAACTTCAGGCTTTATGAGCTTTATGGCGACTTTTTCATTTATCTCTGTATCATGGGCTTTATAGACTTTACCCATACCTCCTTTGCCAAGTTCCTCGATGATCTTGTATCTTCCGGCGAAAGTGGAGCCGGTTGTTAATTCTTCTTTAGGTGTCTCGAGAGTTTCGGTGACAGGGATTTCCTTTAAGGACGGAAGGGGAGTTGCACAGTTGCTGCAAAAGCGTGCTGTATCGGTGTTATCTGAATGGCATTTAGGGCATTTTATCCCCATTGTCACCTCTTTTTACTTGGCCAAAGAATAGCAATTAAAAAGGCAAGAGTCAAATTTACAACAAGACCACTAAGGGAACGATATTATCATACTGAGATTTCTTAGAATCCATTCTCACCATTATCCACACGCGCATTCAGCCATCGCTTGCGAAAAGAAATTTCTCTCACTTAGGTCTTCACAAGCTTGAGGGCTGAGGCGACGATGCGCTCTATGCCGGGAAGAGTTTGCTCTTCTAATTGCCTGGAATAAGGAATGCTCTCCTCTGTGCAGACACGGCTGTATCGCAGTGAAAGCCCCGATTCCAAGGCTACGGCTGCCAGCTCGCCGGA
>CAZJYC010000049.1:0-15098 GCA_964550165.1 uncultured Eubacteriales bacterium | reverse complement strand
TTGAGGAGGGCGTCCATGGCGACTCCGATAAAATCGACGAGCATCACCTCGACAACGGGTTTCAGGCCGGCCATGGCTGCCCCGACCGCTGCGCCGACAAAGGCTGCTTCGCTGATGGGAGCAGCCCGAACACGCTTCTCTCCAAAGCGCACAAAAAGATTCAGCCGCAGGGTGTGAACATCTTCGCCGATGACAACAATTCTCGGATCCTCGGCCATGGCCTGGCCGAGCGCACTATCGATGGCATTTGAAAAGCTCATCCTGCGCATGGCTGTTCGCTCTTAAAAGATATCCTTTTTTTATTTATTGAAATACACGCCATCCTGCTCAAATTCAGATAGCGAAAGCTCCACGGCTTTTTCGATTTCCTGCTTGACTTCATTCTCAACTTCCTCAAGACGGGATTTCTCCTTTTTCAGTTTCTGACGGGTTCGATGCAGAGGGTCGTATTTCTTTGACCCTTGTTCGGCTATGGCCTTGCCGATCAACGATGTGATTTCTGCCAGGTTGAGCAAACGATGGCGAAGCCTCGTACCTCCTTTTGCGAATACAGTCCGTATGAGCGGCCATAAAATTTTCTTCATCTGTTGCCACGGGCTTTGGACAAACCGCAGAAAAGGGTCTCCCAGGAAGTGCCCCTCAAGGTGACAACAATGAGCCAGCAAAAAGACTGGTCCCTTGCCGGACCGTGCCCTCTGTGTTGCCTCAGCCGTAGCCTGCCAGAGTTCTTCAACAGCCGTTCCGTCAACTTCACTGGCCTGGAGGCCAAAGCCTTTGGCCCGCTCCAGCAAGCTTCCGGATGTGACTCGAGGGGAGCGAGTGGTGATGGCCAATTTATTGTCCTTGCAGACAAAGATAACAGGAAGTTTCCAGACAGCGGCCAGGTTCAAAGACTCAAGAAGCATGCCCTGGTTCATCGCTCCTTCGCCGAAGAAAGCAACCGCTAATTTATTCGGCCGCAGGTGCTGGCAGGCGAGGGCAAAGCCTGAAGCCAGGGGACCGGAGGCTCCCACGATGCCAGAAGAAGCGCAGAGTTTGTCGCGGGAGAAAAGATGCATGTGACCGCCAAAACCGCGGCAGAGTCCGTCAGGCCGGCCCATAAACTCTTTCAATAGGCTGGCGGGCTCGATTCCCCTTATGATAAGCGGAGGTGTCCCCCGGTGGTCGAGAATTAAGGCATCCCCTTCCTCAAGATGGGAAACGACGCCGGCCGCAACAGCCTCTTCTCCCAGGCCAAGATGCATCTCGCCCGAAATCAATCCCTTCTGCCATATCTCTTTGACACGCTGCTCAAAGAGCCTCGCGCGAAGCATCTGGCGGTAAAGAAACCACAGGTCAGGCCGTTTTTTTTCTCCTCGATTCTGTATCGTCTTTTTCACTGGACGAATCAAGCTTTCTGCTGCAAGTGCTTCGAATTGTTATCCATAATGATTTCAAGAGCAATGCCATTTGCCCTTATGTCTAAACTTCGAAACGATCCGCCCCTTAATTGATCTGCCTCCGGCTCTTACTCTTAGCTTACAACAGAGGGCTAACATGAAGTCAGCGGCGCTCCTAATCTTTAAAAGTCGAGATTCCTTTCCTGCGAACAAACTTAAAGAACTCCATTACCGCTATAAGGATAAATGCCATCAGCAAAAGGACAATCCAATGCAATATGTTAAGCGGTTCTGTGCGTAGAATCCTTTGCATAAAGGGCAATTGCATGCTCAGTATATGAATGGCCTGGGCCATTATAACCCCGAAGACAAGTATATAGTTACGGCTTATGGGTGTTCTGAAAGCTGAAACAAACTCTGATCGGCAATTAAAGACATGCACATTTTGCATCAATACAAAAAGAAGCAGAACAATATTACGTGCAGGAACTTCCTCCGCCATTTTTATTTCAATAAGCCAGTACCAGGAGACAAAGGCGATGATTGCCATCGTTAAGCCGGAAACGAGTGTCTGACTGATCATTTGTGAATTAAAAATTTTTTCATCGGTTCTGCGCGGTTTGCGCTGCATGGCACCGGGTTCGCCGCCTTCAAAAGCCAGGGCAATATCCTGTATGCCGTTGGTGACGAGATTGAGCCATAACAGCTGCACCGCCAGCAAGGGCAAGGGTAATCCGGCAAAGATAGAGGCGATGAATAACAAGACCTCGGCGGCTCCTGTTGAAATGAGCAGATAAATAACCTTCCTCACGTTATCGTAGGCAAATCTGCCCTCTTCCACACCGGAAACGATGGAAGAAAAATTGTCGTCGGCAACAATCATAGAGCCGACTTCCTTGGCCACGTCTGTACCTGAACCCATGGCCACGCCAATGTTGGCTCTGCGCAAGGCCGGGGTGTCGTTTACGCCATCGCCGGTCACGGCCACAAATTCACCTCTGCGTATGAGCGCATCGACAATCTCGAGCTTTTGTGCGGGTGAAACCCTGGCGAACACATGGGTTGAAGTGACCAGTTTTTCAAAGGCGGGACTGTCGGGCGTCCCGGCCTCGCTCAATTGCTGAGCGGTTATCACCGGCTCGTCCTTATCCGTCAGCCGCAATTCTCTGGCAATGGCTCCGGCGGTCGTGGGGTGGTCGCCGGTAATCATGATGACCTGAATCCCGGCCTCTTTGCATTTTCTGACTGAATCTATTGCTTCGGGACGCAACGGGTCGATAAATCCGACCAATCCGTAAAAAACAAGATTGCTTATATCTTCATCTGCATAATATTCTTTCTTCTCAAACGAGGGATATTCTCCCCCGGCAACGGCCAATACCCTTAACCCCTTTTCTGCCATTTTTTGGGCTTGTCGTTCAATTTGCTCACGATCGATGCTTTCCTTCTTGTCTCCATGCTGTGATTCACTGCAAAAATCGAGGATGGTTTCAACCGCTCCTTTGGCAGCCACAAAAATGGTCCCGTCCTCTGTATAAAACGCGGCGGAAAATTTGCGTTCCGATTCGTAAGGAATTTCTCCCACCAGTTGAATGTCCTTTCTAATCTTTTCGGCATCCATACCCATTTTATAGCTCATAGCCAGAAAAGCCACATCCATGGCGTCGCCGCGACGTTTCCATTGACCGTTTTCCTTATACAGCGATGCCTCATTGGCCAGCATGGATTGCTTCGCTATTTCCTTGAGTTGCTTCCATTCGACATCGCGGATTTCCCCGTTGCCGGATTTCGATATTTCCCCCTCTCCGTTATATCCCTCGCCAGATATATGAAAAGTCTGACCATCGGGCAACGTGATTTGCCGCGCGGTCTGCTGGTTAACGGTGAGGGTTCCTGTTTTGTCACTGGCGATAACGGTGCAGCTACCCAGGCTTTCCACTGCGGTGAGCTTGCGCACGATCACATTGCGTTTTGACATGCGTGTGGTAGCGATGGACAGAGCAACCGTGAGGGCCACCGGCAGTCCTTCGGGTATGGCCGAAACAGCCAAGGCCACCACAAAAAAGAAAACGGCGGACACATCATATCCCTGGAATTTCAAAAGTATGGCCAGGGCGACACTTAAAATGATCACCAGGACGCTGATGTTTTTAGTAAATTTTTCCATGCGCAGGACAAGTGGCGGTTTGGCGCTCACGGAATAGGAGACACTTTCGGCAATCATGCCAACCTGGCTCTGACTGCCTGTGCCGACAACGATTCCCATTCCGCGCCCTGATGTGATGGCAGAGCCGGCAAAAACCATATTTTTACGGTCACTCACTGCGGTGTTTCCGGCTAATAATTTGGTGTTTTTTTCAACGGCAACCGATTCTCCCGTTAAAAGGCTCTCGTCTGCAGCGAGGTTATTCGCCCGAAGCAGACGGATGTCAGCGGGAACTTTATCGCCCGATTCCAGGAGCACAATATCGCCCGGCACCACTTCCTCTGAACGAACTTCCAGTTCCTTTCCACCCCTTTTTACTCTTGCTTGAATGATAAGCAGCTTCCGCAAGCTTGCGGCCCTTTTTTCAGCATTGTATTCCTGGTATGCTCCCAAGGCGGTATTAAGACCGATCACAACCATTATAAATACGGCGTCAGCCATCTCTCCAATTATTACCGAGGCAACAGCGGCAACGATTAGAATAAAAATCAATGGATTGAGAACCTGGTGAAGCAATATGGACCAAACAGTGGGGGGCTTTTTTTCCGGCAACGTGTTAGGGCCATAAACCATCCTCCGATGCGCAACTTCTTCCTCATCCAGGCCTTCAGGCCTGCTTGCGAGTTCCTCAAAAATATTATCCTCATCTAGAGCATGCCATTTTTCCTGTCTCAATCTGTCCGCATGCGCCTTCTCCTTCATCCGCGAGCTCCTTACCAGTCAAATTTCAATTGATAAGATATTTTTTCCCGTCAATAGTTCATCGAGCGAAATGATTATTTTTTTATAACACGACACTTCATCAGCTTGCCACCAGCGTGTTTGAAAGTTTAAGCCTTCCTGCGCTTACTGAAATATTTTGCCGTAAAAAAACCGATAAAGAAGATAATCACAATTAGAAAAAACAAGGGCATTTCAAATCTGAAAAATAACAGGTTTACTCGAATGCTTTTCAGGTTCTGGACAGCGAAAATCAACAGCACAACAATTAGAACGATATCTGCTATTTGCTTGATGTTGATTTTTCTTTTTATTGATTCAATTTTCTCGCCCATGCTCAAATTTTTCTTCTGGCTCATTGTCCCTCCTCTCTTTTTAAAAATGAATTTGCTTTTTTTTGCGATGACCAAAATGAACGTTTTGGACTATCCCGCGCAGCAATCCTCCTGAAATATCAGAGCCTTCTATCACTCTTTTCATGCCAGACCAGACCCAAATGATGTCATCATCCATCACGTCATCACCCGGGTATTCGGGATTGGCCTTAAGGCGCGGGATGAATGCGCCAAGTTTCTTTTGTTATCCCTCACGATAATGGGCCGATGACAATACTTGCAATCTTGTGAAGTTTTCGACGCGCGCGCCTCTTCTTTTTTTGGCTCTCTTTCTTTCTATTTTGTCTGTTCAATTGTTTTTCAAAAACCAGCCCTAACAAATCATCGCTTTTTTTTGGCCGGGCTGATTGGGAATCTCTACGCCAGTTTTCTGGCGCCCCATCGTCCGGGATGATAAATCATAACACTGGGGAAGGTCAAGTAAAGCTAAAAGTATTCGTCTTTGCCCTGACCTTGCTGCGGACCGAGAGGCCCGAGTGACGCCAGACTGAGATTATCTCCACTCAAAATCCAAGAAATTTTTTTTATTCGAGTAGCGCTCGTGAGGATATGGATTCAATCCGAGCCTGGAGTATCTGACCAGAGTTGAAGGAAAAGCGTAGGCAGCGGTATCTCTTTATGCTAAAATCATGAACATAAAAACTTGGGTTGCCAAGAAAAAAATCTGGAGATGCTTATGAATCTGGTCGAAAAGTACGAACGCTACAGAGCCATTCTGAAAAACTCATTTTTGGTTGTCGGAGAGGGCCAGGGCCATTCTCTGCCAGCAGACGCAAGAAATGCGGAGTATCTCCATTTTGGTGACGCCACTTTGTTTTTAGGCTGGTATACGGGAATTCTGTCTACAGAATATTATCTGTTATCCAAGAAACTTATCAAAACCAAGGCTTTGAATGCCAACGAAACCCTGGAGGAGCTGTTTTTTGCTATCAGCGCTTTAAGCCGTTTGATAGATACGGCTATGGACAGCTTTAAACCCGTTTGTGGTGAAAGCAATAAAGTTCGAGGATTTTTTATTCGCGACGATGTCGCAGACGATATCAAGCAGTATTATAGCGGCGTGGAGCGAGTCGCTTCGGATTTTATGGCCGAGAACCCCTATATGAAAGAGGAAAGCCAGGACCAGTTGATTCATCTTTTGCTGGGCTTTTCGCTGGTGAAAAAATTCATACCGAAAGATGTCCGCATTCGGGGCCAGAGCATTCTCGAGCTTGTTGAGGAGTTAGCCTTTGATCTGTGCGCTTTTCCGGCAAAAACAAAATGGGTGATCAGAAATCCATACTGCGGATACAAAAAGGTCCGTCGGGGTCCATCTGCTTTCATTTTCTCTTTTCCACTCGTGGCCTCTCTCCTGTATATCAATAAAAAAGGAGAGGAGCTGCTCCCCACAGTGAAATGGATTTTTAAATTCATCTGGAAAAACATCATGAAATTTTATCTTCCTGTGGTTTATACTCCTACGAACCTGCATCTTGTTTTGACTTTGGCCTGTATGAGCAATTCCTGGAAGGTCAAGAGGACTTGCAAATTGTCGAAAAAGTTCGGCTGGTGCATTTATCCTCTGCTTCAAGCTGTTTTGCATGACGGGAAGAAGCCTGAAGTGGATGATTTACTGGCCGAAGCCAGATCCATGCTCGACAGCGCCCCAGAAGACGGGCTCTCTCACGGGAGTTCTCCCAGAGGATGGAAATCATCTCACAGATTTTTATCCGATCTCCGGTCCCAGAATGAAGGACAGCCGTGGTACAGGAGCATGAGGTTTTCTGGCGTGGATTTTATGCTGTTAGCCAACGTTTATCAGATTTTTCTCGAAAAATTTAAAACGAATTGAGGATGAACAGAAAAAAAAGGAAAAAATTAGAATTGTTTTTTGTTAAACAATAGAACCGAAACATAAAGCAAAACGGCCGCCACACAAACACCAGCGATAACCATAAACAACATGGGGTTAGGCAACTTGAAATAAAACGGAAGAAATCCCAGCGCGGCGAGCTGATTGCCTCCATAAAGAACCAGGATGACCGAGACCAACACCGAAGGGGAGATCACTCCGATCAGCACGCCTGCCGAGCTGGCTATGGCCATCATCGAAAAACTCATCACAAGAGACATAGCAGTCTGCTTGAACATTTCATGTGTTATCCCTCTCCGACTGAGATAATCGAATGCGAATCCGAGGGCGATGGTCAACAAGGCGGCGACAGCGATACAGCTATAAACAGATAAGAACTTGCTTAATAAAATATGCCGCCGCTTAACCGGCCTTATCAAGAAAAGGGAATAGATGCCTTTGCTCTTTTCATGGACAATCCCAACAGCCAGCATGACCGAAGCCAGCGTCCCACTGATGCTTGATATTGTCAGAGCGGAAAGAACGGCCAACGGCATTTGCTCTTTAGATTGGGGGTTCCAGATATGGAGAATCAAAACAAGCGCCGGCATCCCAAACCATAAAAGAAGCATGACCTTCGATTTGTAGAACCCTTTGAGTTCGTCTTTGAACAGAAGCAAAAAGATCTTCATCTCTCATCCCCTTGGACATATTTCAGGTAGACCTCATCAAGGCTTTGGGAAGCAGGGGAAATGCTCCGGATTTGGCCACCCTGCTCGATAAGCTTGAGGACGGCCCGGTGAATGACTTCATCCGAATCCGTCTTTATTTTAATACGCAGAATGAGTTTTTCCGGATCAGTGAAATCGACCCCCTCGACCCCCTCTATCTCTTGCAGCTCGTCCGTCCTTCGGGCTTTTTTGGAGAGGACGATGAGGATATCGTTGGTAACATCGAACTGAGCTTTGAGCTCAGGCAGGGTGCCCATTTTGAGGATTTTCCCTCTGTTTATGATTCCGATCCGTCCGGCAATATCCTGGACATCGCTGAGGATATGAGAGGAGAAGAAAATCGTTGTTCCATTTTTGCTCAGATCCTTGAGGATCGATTTGATCTGATACCGGCTCTGCGGATCAAGGCCGGCCAGAGGCTCGTCCAGAACGAGAAGACGCGGCCTGTGGAGGAGAGCCTGGGCAAGCCCCAATTTCTGGACCATTCCGCCAGACAGATGGGTCACCTTTTTTTTCCGCTCCAGGCTCAAACCCGAAGCCTCAAGAACACTCTCGATACGACTATCGAGTTCCATCTTTTTGAGCCCGGAGAGAAGCCCGAAGGTCGTCAAGGTTTGCTCAACTGTCCGCCATTCCTGAAAAGCCACATCCTGTGGCATATACCCGATAATCCTGCCGACCTCCTGCCTTCTGTCCGGCATCCTATATCCCCCCACGTGCACATCCCCCTTGAAATCAGTGATGAGACCGACCAGGATTTTTATCGTCGTTGTTTTTCCCGCTCCGTTCGGCCCTATGTAGCCTAAAATCTCACCCTCTTCGATCCCAAAGGAAATTCGGTCCAGGGCGAGGGTATTCTGATAACTCTTGAGAACACCTTCAAAAACAGCAATGTGACTGACTCCTGACATGGCACACTCCTATTCTGATTTATTGATTCCTATTCATCTCTTTTAACGAAGATCTTCAACAAAAATGATCATGTGATTCCGTATAACACTGCAAAAATTATATCCAAAAAACAATGGCGTTAACCATTTGGATAACAGGCTAATACCAAAATAATATAACGTCGAAATTTTAAGAGTCAACAGCCGTTTTTTCTTTTTCCAAGCGGCTTCTTACGGAGTCTTGGCACGCCTCGAGTATTGGTTCATCCCTGAAATTATCTAAGGCATTGATTAACGAATCTTCGGCCGATTCTTTCCTAAGATCACGACTTCGGCTTGCTTGCGAAGATAAAGAATTATTCCTTTTCATGCGGGCAATCTTGAATTCACCCTTAAGGGCTAAAGAAAAAAATTGCCAAATGGAAATTGTGACGTAACTGGGAAGCACACGGCCATGCTAAACGTTAGCTTGAACAGGCGGATGGGAGAGGGGAGTATGCTTTGGACGATCTGGCAGACCCCAAAGCTCCAAGCTTTTTAACGATGATAACAGACCAGAGCGCGGTCGAGACCGCCAGGCCGCGCTCCAAAATAAAAACGTAACCTTTTTCCCTTTTCGAGCGTATTATGAGTTGGTTGGAGAAAAGAGGAAAAATCTATTTAAATTCGAGGCTGAGCTTTTGAACATTCATTTCTGTTCCTACCACGGAATAAATCTATCCCTTTAGTTGTTTAATACATAAAAAGAGAATTCGCTGCTTGAGAATGGTAAAATGACTACCAAAAATTACAAAAGGAGCTTTCTATGAAAAGGACTATATTTTGTGCACTGCTGTTTGTCTCGCTAGTCTTTCTCCTCGCTGTTCTCCCTTCCTTTCCCCAGGAAGAAAAAGTCGATATTGAGGCTCTGAAAAAAACCGCCCCCAAGGTTTATATCGACTGCGGGATTTGCGACATCGACTACATCCGGACAGAAATAACCTTCGTCAATTACGTCAGGGACCGGAAAGAGGCGCATATCCACATCCTGATCACCACCCAGACGACCGGAAGCGGGGGCAGGGAATACACTCTCTCCTTCATGGGACAGAACGAGTTTGCAGGAACGAACGACACCCAGAAATATTTTTCCAACCAAACCGACACAGAGGATGAGATCCGGCAGGGTCTGGTGAAAGCTCTAAAAATTGGCTTGATGAGCTTCGTCGCCCGGACGCCCATCTCAAGCCGGATTGCCATCTCTTATGCTGAGGAGGAGAAGCCAAAAGCTGTTGAGGACAAATGGAACTACTGGGTCTTCAGCATCAGCAGCGGCGGATCTTTCAGCGGCCAGGAATCCTACAAATACAGGTCAGTCAGAGCCAATTTTTCCGCCAACCGGGTGACTCCAGAGATGAAAATCCGTCTCTCGCTTTCTGGCCGCAATTCCTGGCAAAGCTGGAAATATGACGACGAAACTTACGAAAGCACCTCGGAGAGTTACTATTTTACTGGCCTCGCTGTCAAAAGCCTGGGTGAGCACTGGTCGGCAGGAGCTTATCTGACCATGTCCTCTTCCACTTATGAAAACATCGGGTTTGCGATCAGCCCGGCGCCGGCTATTGAATACAATTTCTTTCCTTATTCTAAGTCCACGAGACGGCAGCTCCGTATGCTTTACAGGTTGAGTTTCAATTCTGTCAAGTACAGGGAAGAAACCATTTATTTTAAGACTTACGAAAGTCTATGGAGTGAGGCATTGTCGATCACTCTCGCGCTCAAGGAAAAATGGGGGAGCGTCAGCACGACCCTTCAGGGCTCTCACTATTTCCATGACTTCAGCAAAAACCGCTTGTCGCTCTATACCACTCTCAACCTGAATCTTTTCAAAGGACTCAGTTTCTTTACCTTTGGCGGGGGCTCAATGATCCATGACCAATTGTCCATTTCCCGGGCGGGTTTATCTTTTGAGGATGCTATCTTGTACCGCAAACAAAGGGAAACAAGCTACAGCTATTTCTTCTCCATCGGACTCAGCTACACCTTTGGTTCTATCTTCACCAATGTCGTCAACCCCCGCTTCGGCTCAGAAGGATACGGCGGAGTGAGCGTCACGATTTACTGATTTTGCGATGCTGGATTAAAAATGATTGCCAGAGGAGAAAAGATGAAAATATTGATAAGAACGGGAAAGGATTTAATAGCGAAAAAAAATGCTATTTTTATAGCCCTTCTTATTTTCTCACTCAATGCCCTCCTTTTATTAGCTCATCCGCAAACTGGCCAAGAGGAGGCCGGCGGATTAAAAGAGAGCGCCCCCCGGATTTTTATCGAATGCGAAACTTGCGACCTCGCCTTCATCCAGTCCCGGATTACGTTCGTGAACCATGTCGAAACCCGCAGCGATGCTCAGGTTTACGTTTTTATTACCGTTAAGAAAATGGAAGATGGCGGAGAAGAATACACCTTATCCTTCAAGGGCCAGAAAGAGTTTGAGGGGGATGATGATATTCTGAAGTATCGGGCAGAAAAAAAGGCAACACCGGACGAGGTCCAGCAAGGATTGGCGCATATGCTGAAAATGGCTTTGATGCGCTATGCTGGAAAAACCCCGGTTTCCAGCCGCATCTCCGTCAATTTTATGGATCAAGTGAAGCCGACGGATGTGGTGGATAAATGGAATTTCTGGGTTTTCAGCATCAGCGCCAACAGCTTCCTCAACGGCGAAAAGAATTATAAAAGCGGCATGTATTATGGCTCTCTCTCGGCTAACCGCGTCACGCCTAAATGGAAAATGAGGTTTTCTGTGAGCGCCATGTCCTATAAAGACAAAATCACTTACGAGGACGAAGTCTACGAGAGCGCTTCCGAGAGTCAGAGCTTTCGAGGTTTGGTGGTGAAAAGCCTAAACGAGCACTGGTCTATCGGGGGCTACTTTTCCGCGCTCTCCTCGACCTACTCCAACATCAAGCTCAGCTTGAGCCCCGCGCCGGCCATCGAGTACAATTTTTTTCCCTATTCTGAGTCCACGCGGCGGCAGCTCCGTCTTCTCTACAGGCTGAATTTCCACTCGGTTGGCTACAGAGAAGAGACAATCTACCTTAAAACCTATGAGAATCTGTGGCAGCAAGCTCTCTCTGTCACCCTGGAGCTCAAACAAAAATGGGGAACGATCAGCACTTCGCTCGAGGGCTCCCACTATTTCCACGATTTCAACAAGAACAGGCTGGAGTTCTGGAGTGACTTATCTCTCAGGCTGTTCAAAGGGCTTAACTTTAATATCTATGGCAGCTATTCCAAAATTCATGACCAGCTCTCGCTCCCCCGGAGCGGCGCTTCTCTGGAGGATATCCTTCTTCTCCGCAGACAGCTTGAGACGACCTATTCTTATTATTTTTCCGTTGGCCTGAGTTACACCTTCGGGTCGACGCAGAGCAAAGTCGTCAACCCCCGCTTCGGAGACGGAGGCGGAGGCATCTCGATGAGCATCTCAATGTAGACAGGCTGCGGAGATCGCCAAGCCGCGGGGACAAAATCAAAAGAGACCCAATTTCACCACGGAGTAACTGAAAGCCACAAGAGGCAGAATTGAAATCCGCACCACAGTCTTCAAAGTTTCATTCCTCTCTATTGAATCAGCGATGACCGGCGAATATCTGTAATAAAGCCCAACCAGAGCGCGACCGAGCTGGCTCGGCATAAGATACTTGTCCCTAAATGCCCGGAGAACTTCCACATGGGGATGGAGCGGGGAGCCGTAGGCGGCTGTGGCGATGAAGCAGCCTCCGCCACCTTTCGAATCACCGCCATCGCCTCCGCCGCCTCCTGTGGCTTTAAAATTGGCTGTTATCGACTTATCCGCATCCATGGTTATTGTTATCGGATTCGTCGTCCCGGAAGCACTTCCGCTCCAGCCGCTGAAACTGTAGCCGCTATTCGCTATCGCTTTTACGCTCACTTGCGCGCCAGTGTCATGATTATAAGTCCCTGGCGCAGGGTCTGTGGTTCCTCCAGTCGTCGCAGCTATGGTCAACGTGTACTGACGAACAAAATTGGCTGTTATGGATTTATTTGAATCTATGGCCAGAATCAGGGGATTATCCGTCTCATGTCCACTGGGCACATTCCCTGTCCAGCCGCTGAATCGATAACCTGTGTTAGGGAGAGCTCTAATACTCACCTCTGTTCCCTGGGCATAACCGCGAGTCCCCGGTGAAGGGCTGGTTGTCCCTCCTGCAGAGGCGGCGATGGTGAGGTTGAAGTAGCTCAGGAGGGGGGTAAAAATGACTGACTCGGCATTGGTCAAAGTTTTATTGACATTATGAGCCGAGAAGTAAAAATTCGTCCCATCTCCGTTAGAAATCCCGATAGTGGGTCCGTGCCCATTGAACCAGTGATAGAGGTAAGCATTTCCTTCTCCGTAATTGAATTGTATCCGTCCATCTCTGTAGAGAATGAGCTCGACATTGACCGGGTCTGTATATAGTGTCTCTGCCACCCAGCGGATGATCAAGCTGTCAGTTTTCTCGGTAATGTAGATGTCTTCTCCTGCCTGGGCCGAACCTGCTGTGGTCAAATCCGTCCAGCAGGGAGCAGTCCTCTTCGCTTTTACCAGTTCCCAGCCCGAGTTTATATAATCAGTCGAGCTGCTCAAATAAAAATTTACGAATCCGTTGGTGCAAATGCGCAACGTTGTTCCAGCAGGAATGACCTCATCAAAGTAGGGAAAATCGAAAGGAAGATAATAGAACGTAAATTTATCATCGGCATTGCAATACTGTCGCGTGCCACCTCCTGTCCATTCCTGAGGAGTTAGAGATTGGCTGTAAAAATCTTTTGGCACGATGTTGAGCATTTCACAGAAACCGTAGAGGTCGATGTTCTGAGGCAGCCAAAATTCTTGTGAGCCAGCCCTTCTCTGGGCAATCCACGATCCTCCCATTGAGCTGTAAAAATATTGTAAAAACTCCTCCCACTGAGTCTGAGCCAGAAAATCTAACTGAGTTCCGTTATAATCTGGGTCAAACTCATCTAAAACTTCAGGAAAATAGATGGCCAAGCCATGGATACTTGACCACCATGAGCCATGCTTTTCATGAATAACAGTATTCTCTATTTCTGCCATCACAGTTTGTGCTGCGTTCTTGACTGCAGTCGGGTTTGTATTCCAGGAGTCAATCATTGTCTGGGCCAATGAGCTAATCGAGCTGGCCAGAGCATTCATCTTGCTTAAATCAATAGCGGATAAAGCCTGTTCGCTTCCAGCATCTGTATCGTAATAGAATTCATAATGCCGGTTGACGATGGCTGCCCCAAGCTCTGAACCTGACCAGGCAGGATTATTTTTTAAATCTTGAAGAATCGCAGTATAGGGCCAGCCTTCTTCGAACACCAGATGTTCGGAACCGACCATGACTTGGCCGCTGTTCCTGATCTGATAGGCTACTTCGACCATTCCCATCAGGGAAGCATCAAAGCCAATCAGATGAGCCCCTCCGCTTGAACTCAGAGCGCTCTGGAGTTCGTCAATAGATAAGTCATCTCCTGAACTCGTGCTATCCTCACACAATCCGTACCAGCCACCGCCTTTATCCCAGAGAATGAGGGCGTAATTGTCCGCAGGAAAGCTCACTTTAGCCCAATGGATAAAGTTGGCCAGAGTCTGGGGGTCACCCATATTCAGCTCGCCCAGATCCTCGAATGCATTTTCAGGAGTTGGGGCCAGACCATAGGTCACATAGAATCGTTTTGTCGATGTCCAATCCCCGTATCGGCTCTCGAGAACTTTTTGCCGGTCAAACTGGACGACGATATTGACATTGGCATCTGACCCTGCCATTGCCATCTCAAGGAAATCATTGACAGCGGACTCTTCTATATCGTTATCCCCGTCCAGATAAATCATGACTGTCCACAATTTTGCTGGAAAGCTGAAATGAGGGGTGAGGGATTTATTCGAATCCATCGTTATGCATAATGGATTATCATTTTCATGGCCTGCAGGAACATCTCCGCTCCAGTACAAGAATGAATTCCCGGCGTCAGGCACAGCTGTTACGCACACCTCTGTTCCAGCAGAATGGGTATATATTCCTGGTGCTGGGTCAGTCGTTCCTCCTTGAATCCCATTGACCGTCAATTCATAATAACCGGGAGCTAACGAAAAGGTGGCTGAAATGGATTTATCTGAATCCATAGTCAAAGCGAGAGGATTGTCATATTGATGATATGCGGATAAATCCCCGCTCCACTTAGCAAAGTTATATCCTAAACCAGGCAGAGCAGTAACGTTGACCTGTGTCCCATAATCATAGAAATAATATCCGGGTGAAGGGTCTGTTGTGCCTCCACGACCGGATGAAATGCTTAGGAGTATTTCTGGAAATCCGCAGAGAATATTTGTTGTGGCATCAATGTCCATAGCATAAGCTGTCGAAACCGGAGGCAAACAATCTGAGCTCTGAGTGCTCAGCTGCGGAGCGGACACTGAAGCAGAAGTCTCTGTAACCGTGGCATTCGAGCCTGCTATGAATCCACAGCTTGGAGCGATATCTCCATTTGAATCCAGCTTTAAAACCAAAAAATCACATGCGCCCGCATCAAATGACCAGGTGTAACCAGCAACCATATACCCGCCGTCGCCCGTTTCTTTGATGGAATAAGCATAATCCTCGTTACTCCCTCCGTAAGTCTTCTCCCACTCAATTGCCCCTGTTGATGTCAGCTTTAATACCCAAGCATCCGCGCTTCCAGCGCCGAATGATTTGGTGTAGCCTGCAACAATATATCCGCCGTCGCTCGCCTGCTGGATGGAATAAGCAACATCAGGGGAACTTCCTCCATACGTCTTCTGCCACTCAACAGCTCCAGTCGATGTCAGCTTTAATATCCAGACATCTCTGTTTTCAGAGCCAAATGGCTCAGTGTAGCCTGCAACAATATATCCGCCGTCGCTCGTCTGCTGGAT
>CAZJYC010000048.1:0-18815 GCA_964550165.1 uncultured Eubacteriales bacterium | reverse complement strand
GTTTTTCTGCCAGTTTCACGTCGAGCCAGAGGGTGTATTCTTTTGGCTGTCTTCTTCTCATAGCCGAGATATCAGGCGCATCATCCATGCTCATGCGCCTGACGCCTGAGGGGTCTCCACCGGACCCGGTTAAATCGTCGGATGCCTTCTGGTCTCTGGCCCTGCTTCCCGCATCGGCCAGGCTGCTGGCAATGGCCTGTTTCAGCTCTCTTGACCAGCCGCCCCACTCAAACCCGACCATAACCTGTTTTCCTATCTCCGTCCCGATTCCAGGAGCCATCTCTGCCGCTCTTTCCAGGGGAATGGCAAACTCATAAATCAATGTTTTTTGCTGTTGCCCGGTGCGGAAAACAGCCGGCAGAACTGCTTCGCTCTCGTCTGCTTTCAAAATTTCTTTGGCACTCTTGCTGAGAATTCCGTAATGAAACATCGAGTAGAGTTTATTGACTCTGATTCTTGCTTTTTGTTCCTCAGTCAGCGGTCCCTGTTTTTCTTCCAGCATGGCGATGTACTGGTCGGCCGTGATCTGCATCTTGCGGAAATTGATCCCGTGGTCCTTTTTCTTCTCGCCCTCCGTGTTGAAGTAGACTGACATTCCTGTGGCTTCGATTGAAGTCAGATATTTGGGGTCGGAGAAAACAAACAGGATATAGAAATATTTTTCGTCATTCGTGAAACCGAGGTTCACGCCGTACTTTTGGGAGATTAAAGGGATTCCTGCCCAATCTTGATTCACGCCATCAACTTTAGGAGGAGCCACGGCCCACTCACTCGTAACAACTTCTTCCTCCTTGCCGGAACTGTGGATACTGAAGGCAATGGCCATCAGCACGATTAATGAGATTTTGAAAACGTGTCTTAAAACCATTTTTTCCTCCATTTCATATAATAGCCTTTTTAGCTGTTGTCGGCAATATTTTTGTGGCTACATCAGGCTATTAAACTTTTTTGTAATAACTACGAACTCGCTCCCAAAAACGTTTAAAATATATATAAATTTTAAGGAATTGTCCAGGGGTCAGACCCCAATGCAGTTGAAAAAAAAGGCAATGTGGTGTATATATTGAGTTTAATGAACGAGGAGGATAAAACCTATCAGCCAAGGTTTTCCCAACCGAATTAAAAAGGAGAGAAAAATGAAGGAAGAACTGAAAAATGTTGCTATCCCTGCATCTTTGCACAAGAAAATAGAAGAAAAGATAAAGGGCACCAAATTTTCTTCTGTCTCCGGCTACGTCACCAACGTTCTCAGAGAAAAGCTCTCGAAGGAAGAAGTGGCTCAGGAGGCCTTTAGCAAAGAAGATGAAGAGAAAGTCAAGGAGAGGTTGAGAGCGTTAGGCTATTTGGATTAAAGGCGAAGTCTGGAGGCCATGGTTTGAGAATGACAGGGACCGATAGAGATGCTAAGAACGGTAAAAGTGCCTGGCGGATGTAAGGACTTAAAGAAAGCGGGCTACTAATACAAACGAATTAAATAAAATGTCATTGCGAGGAACGAAGTGACGAAGCAATCTCATACATCTAAAGAGATTGCCACGCCCTTGCGGGCTCGCAACGACTTCGTCGGATTGCCGCGCTCCCTTCGGTCGCTCGCAATGACAATGTAAAAACATTTAATGCGTTTGTATTAGTCATCATCAACCGCTGATTGGAACTTTTTAAGAGGAGAGATATATGATTCAGCCCCACGGCGGAAAACTTGTTAAAAGAGTTCTTGAGGGTGAGGAGAGGGAGAAAGCTCTGGAGAAAGCTAAATCTCTGCCTTCTCTTCGGTTGAATTTTGAGCTGGTCAGCGATGTAGAAAACATTGCCACAGGTGTTTACAGCCCGCTTGAAGGGTTTATGGGCCAGAAGGAATGCCGCAGTGTCCTCAGCCAGATGAGGCTCCCCAGCGACCTTCCCTGGCCGATTCCGGTAGTCTTGGACGCCGGAAAGGACGAAGCCAAAAAATTCAAGATTGGCGAAGACATTGCTCTTTGCGACGAAAGCGGCCTGCCCGCGGCCATTCTTCATCTTGAGGAGAAATATGAATGGAGTAAGGAAGAGCTGGCAGAGAAGGTCTTCCTGACGAAAGATGGCGCTCATCCTGGCGTGGCTAAGGTCAGAGAGATGAAGGATATTCTCCTGGCCGGGAAAATCGACTTGATCCAGGAATCGCCCACACCCTTTTACAGGTACAAGCTCAGTCCAAAGGAGACGAGAATTCTCTTCAAGGAAAAGGGCTGGCGGACGGTTGTCGGCTTTCAGACACGAAACACTCCCCATATCGGCCATGAATATGTGCAGAAGACGGCCCTGACATTCACCGATGGCATCTTCGTCAATCCGGTCATCGGCCGCAAGAAAAAAGGGGATTTCAAGGACGAGGTGATTCTCGCTTCTTATGATGAGCTGATCAAGCATTATTATCTCAAAGACAGGGCTGTTATGGCCATTCTCCAGATGGAGATGAGGTATGCCGGTCCCAGAGAAGCCATCTTTCATGCCATCATTCGGAAAAATTTCGGCTGCACGCACATCATCATCGGCCGGGATCATGCAGGCGTTGGCACCTATTATCCGCCTTATGCCGCCCAGGATATTTTCGATGAATTCCCTGATCTTGGAATTGCTCCTTTATTCTTCAAGTCCTTCTATTTTTGCAAGAAGTGCAATTCTGTGGTCAACGAGAAAATATGTCCCCATACTGCCCAGGAGCATATCAATTTCAGCGGAACCAAGATCAGGGACATGCTGGTTAAGGGGGAAATCCCGCCTCCTGTGCTGATGCGGCCAGAAGTCGCAGAGGTCATCCTTGGCTTCGAGAATCCTTTTGTGGAGTGAGTCCTGATGAAACCTGTAATCATAGTTTCTGGTTTGCCGCGTTCGGGAACTTCGATGGTCATGCAGATCCTGAAGGCCGGAGGAATGCCCATAGCCACAGACAAGAAGAGAATGCCTGATGAGAGCAATCCCAAGGGTTATCTCGAGATCGAAAGCATCATCGACAAGCTCAAGGCCAATCCGGAAATGGTGCTCGATTTTGAGGGCAAAGCGGTGAAGATTATTGCCTATGGCCTTCAATACCTTCCTCCCGCTCATTACTCCATAATCTATGTGGACAGAAACATAGAGGAGATCCTGGATTCCATGGAGAAAATGATGGGAGCCAAGGATGAGGCAAGGGAGGAGACAAAAAAAGCCTTCCTCAGGCTGAACGAGAAGACAAAGAAAGAAATGAGCCAGAGGAAGGACATGGACGTTCTGTTTGTGAATTATAACGAAATTCTTTCCGATCCCAAAAAACAGTTGGGAGAAATCTATCGTTTTCTGCAGGATGAAAATCTGGATTTGGACAGAATGTTAGATGCCGTTGACAAAAATCTCTACCGGCAGAGGAGAATGTAGGATGAAGGGACAAAAAGGATTCACCTTATGGTTCACAGGCTTGCCCTGTTCGGGAAAATCGGCCGTAGCCGATCGGGTGGCAGAGCTGCTGAAGAAGAAAGGTCTGAAGGTTGAACGGCTGGACGGTGATATTGTTCGTCAGAGCTTGACTCGAGACCTTGGCTTTTCCAAAGAAGACCGCAACGAGAATATCCGCAGGGTGACCTTCGTCGCTAAGCTGCTGACAAGGAATGGAGTGGCTGTTCTCACCTCTTTCATCTCTCCCTACCGGGAAATAAGAGCCCATGCCAGGGAAGAAATCGGAAATTTCATCGAAGTCTATGTCAAATGCCCTGTAGAAGTTTGTATGGAACGGGATATAAAGGGTATGTACAAGAAAGCGCTTCAAGGAATAATAAAGGAATTTACAGGCGTTTCTGATCCCTACGAAGAGCCTTTAAATCCAGAGATACTTCTCGAGACGGATAAAGAGACTCTGGAAGAAAGCGCTGTCAAAGTCATTCAAAAATTGAATGATCTGGGATATTTGGAGTGATTGAGCTGGGCAGAGGTTCAAAACCCGTTCAGCGAAACCAGCTTCCTTTTAAGATTTAAGCTGGGGCAAGAGCCCAGGACTCAAATAGAAACAATTCGGTGCCTATTGAAACGGCAATAAAAGAGGGAATTTAGATTCTATGAGCAGATATTTGGTTACAGGGGGGGCGGGATTTATCGGTTCTCATTGTGTCGAGGAATTGGTCAAAAAAGAGCAGGCCGTCAGAGTCGTTGACAATTTCTTGACAGGAAAAAGGGAGAATATCGCTCCTTTTCTTGACAGGATTGAATTCATCGAAGCGGATATCCGGGATTATGAGATTTGCAGGGCTGTTGCTCGAGGGATGGATTTTGTTTTGCACCAGGCAGCGCTTCCTTCTGTTCCCCGCTCCATCGAAGATCCTCTCCTGACCAACGAGATCAACATCCAAGGGACTCTGAACTTTCTCTTGGCCTGCCGGGAGGCGAAAGTCAGGAAGTTTGTTTTCGCCTCTTCTTCCTCGGTCTACGGGGATAATCCTGATTTGCCAAAAAAAGAAGGCCATGAGGGAAAGCCTCTCTCTCCCTATGCTCTGAGCAAGCGGGTGGGGGAGATGTACTGTCAGATTTTCAGCCAGATCTACGGCTTCCCCGCTGTCATCCTGAGATATTTCAATATCTTCGGCCCTCGCCAGGATCCCTTTTCCCAGTACGCGGCCGTAATCCCCAATTTCATAACCAAAATGCTCAGGGGAGAAAAGCCGACGATATTTGGTGACGGCAATCAGTCTCGCGATTTTACCTACGTGAGCAATGTTGTCCAGGCTAACATTCTGGCTGCGGAACTCGCAGGCCTCTCGGGGGAGATCTTCAACGTGGCCTGTGGCGAGAGGACGACTGTCAATTCTTTGGCGGCCAAGATCAACGAAGCATTGGGAGAGAGAATTTCGCCTGTCTACGATAAGCCTCGGACTGGGGACATCGAGCACTCTTTTGCGGATATCTCTAAAGCAAAGAAAATGTTAAAGTATGAGCCTCAGGTCTCTTTCGATGAAGGCCTTAAAAAGACAATCGACTGGTTCAGAGAAAGGACATAAGGCATGAAAAAGCAAGGAATGAATCTGGAAATCAAGATAAAAAAGCGAAAAGCGCGCATAGGAATCATCGGATTAGGCTATGTGGGATTGCCTCTGGTTAAGACATTTTTAGCGAGCGGATTTGAAGTTTTGGGATTTGATATCGACCAGAAGAAAGTCGACTGCCTCAATCGTGGAAAAAGCTACATCAAGCATGTCACAACCAAAGAGTTGAACGCTTTTCTCAAAGCAAAAAAATTTCAGGCTACTTCAGACTTCTCTTTGCTCTCCAGGGCCGATGCCATCGTCATCTGTGTTCCAACCCCGCTGGATTCCCACAAGAACCCTGACCTTTCTTTTGTTTTGAACACGACCGAGGTCATAGCCAGAAATTTGCGGAAAGGCCAACTCGTGGTCTTGGAAAGCACGACCTACCCTGGCACGACCGAAGAGGAGATGCTTCCTCTATTGGAAGCCAAGGGCCTTAAAGCGGGAAAAGATTTTCATCTGGCTTATTCTCCCGAGAGAGAGAATCCAGGGGACAAAGTCTACACGACGTCCAAGATTCCGAAGATCGTCGGGGGCGCGACTCCCAAATGCAGGCGGATGGCCAAAGCGCTTTACGATCAGATTGTGGTCAAGACAGTCCCGGTCTCCTCACCCAAGGTGGCCGAGGCTACCAAGCTTCTGGAGAACATCTTCCGTTCTGTGAACATCGCCCTTGTCAATGAGCTGAAAATCATCTACGACCGGATGGGAATTGATATCTGGGAAGTGATTGAAGCTGCCTCCACCAAGCCCTTCGGGTTTATGCCATTCTTACCCGGTCCAGGCTATGGCGGCCACTGTATTCCTGTCGACCCATTTTATCTGAGCTGGAAGGCCAGGGAAGTCGACTATCCGACGAAGTTCATCGAGCTGGCAGGGGAGATCAACACCCTCATGCCTTATTATGTCGTTGACAAGACAATCGAAGCCCTGAGCCAGAGAAAAAAATCCATCAAAGGGGCCAGGATATTGGTGCTTGGAATCACCTACAAAAAAGATATTGATGACCAGAGGGAGTCGCCTTCGCTCAAGATCATCAGCCTGCTGAAGACAAAGGGGGCTCAGGTCTCATACAACGATCCCTATGTTCCCCAGTCGTTAGGGCATAGAGACTATCCCGGATTGAAGCTTCGATCTGTTCTTTTGATGAGAAAAAGGCTGAAGAATTCTGATGCGGTGATCATTGCCACAGACCATTCTGTTTATGATTTTGAGTGGATAGCCAAGAATGCCTCCCTGGTCATCGACACGCGGAATGCGGTGAAGAAAAGAAGGAAGAATGTGGTTAAAGCCTGAACGGCTTTTATGAGCATTTTTTTTCATGCAGCTCCCTAAGCGGATGAGAAGGAGACAGAGATGAAAATCGGTGTTATCGGAACAGGCTATGTGGGCCTGGTGACAGCTGTCTGCCTTGCCGATTTGGGCCATAAGGTCATCGGCACGGATGTTGACCGGGAAAAAATCGATAAGGCCTCCCAGGGCATTGCCCACATTTATGAGCCGGGCCTTGAGGATTTGTTGAGAAAAAATTTAAAGAAAGGGAATCTCGTCTTCAGCCACAATCTGATTGAGACCATCCAGATGTCTGATGTCCTATTTGTCTGTGTCAACACACCTCAGAGGAAAGATGGGAGTGCCGACATGGTCTATGTGGAAGGAGTTTCGCGGAAGATTGCAGAAAATTTGAACGGCTACAAGCTGATTGTTGAAAAAAGCACAGTTCCGGTTCGGACCTCGATGTGGATTAAAAGAACCATATCCCTCCACAAGAAAAAAGAGATGGAATTCGATGTCGCCTCCAATCCTGAGTTCCTGAGAGAAGGGTCTGCGGTCTCGGATTTTCTCAATCCAGACCGAATCGTCGTCGGTGTGGAGTCAGAGAGAGCCAGAGACATCCTGGTCAACATCTACCGCAGGTTCAAAGATAAAATCCTGGTGACCAACATCGATACGGCAGAGCTCATCAAGCATGCCTCCAATTCATTCCTGGCTCTGAAGATTTCTTACATCAACCTCATATCCGATTTCTGTGAGAAAACCGATGCGGATATCGAGCTGGTGGCCAGAGGTATGGGGCTTGACCCGAGGATAGGGGGCCAATTCTTGAGAGCAGGACTCGGCTACGGAGGTTCCTGTTTTCCCAAGGATGTCAGGGCTCTGACCCGGATTGGCGAGGACCTCGGCGTCAACGTCGATCTGCTCCAAGAAGCCGACCGGATCAACCTGCAAAGAATCGAGATTTTCGTGGGGAAGATAAAAAAGGCTCTCTGGATTCTGAAGGATAAGATAATTGCTGTGCTGGGGCTCTCATTCAAGCCTGAGACCGATGATATCAGGGAGGCGTCGAGCATCAATGTCATCAAGAAGCTTCTCGATGAAGGCGCTCTGCTACGGCTCTTTGACCCCAAAGCCATGGACAATGTGAAAAATATATTTCCTGAAAAGCCGCCTCATGTTTTCTATGCCCAATCTCCCTATGAGGCAGCGGATGGAGCCAGTGCTTTGCTCGTTGTCACAGAATGGGATGAATTCAAAAAGCTGGATTTGAAGAAGCTCAAAGAGCTGATGGCCAATCCGATTATCGTTGACGGGAGAAATATTTTCGAGCCAGCAAAAGTCCGCAGCCTTGGTTTTGAGTACTATCCCACCGGTCGAAAATAATTCCGCCTCAGCAAATTCGAGGAAGAAGCTCTGAAGTCAGCGGTTCCAGACGCCTAAGCCCTCCGGATAGAGTTTGAAGGAGAAGCTCCCCCGGCTTTCCAACCTTATCTTCCACCTGGCCTATGACCTCAGCCTTTCTGCCCAGGGAGTTTGTTTTTATGTCCGCAAGGATCGCATCGGCTTTTTTCCCAGGGACGACAAGAACAGCTCTTCCTTCACAGGCCAGATAATAAGGATCGATCCCCAGAAGCTCTGTTGCTCCTCTCACGCTTCGCGAGAGGGGGATTTTGTCTTCTTCGACAAGGAGAGAGTAGGGAAGCCTTTCGGCGAGCTCGCAGAGAACAGTGGCCAGCCCGCCCCGGGTGATGTCCCTCATCCAGAGAACTCCGTTTTTCCAAGATGGGAGGAGGAAATTCAGCGGGGCGCAGTCGCTCTTAACCGGCGATTCCAAGCCAAAATCTCCTCTGGCCAGCATCACAGCTAGGCTGTGCTCTCCTAAGGTGCCTGTTAAGATAATTTTATCACCGGGAAGGATTTTCTCGATCGCGGGTTTAGCCAGGACTTTCCCGACTCCCGAGGTGTTGATGTAAATTTTATCGCCCTGACCGTGCCGTACGACCTTGGTGTCGCCGGTGGCTATCTCAACCGCGGCTTTTTTGGCTGCTTTCCGGATGGAGTTAAGAATCCTTTCCAGGTCTTTCCATTCCATGCCTTCTTCCAAAATAAGGGAAAGGGAGATGTACTTGGGCTCGGCCCCTGAGACGACGAGGTCGTTGACTGTGCCGTTGATGCACAAGGTTCCGATATCCCCGCCAGGAAAGAAGATTGGGTCGACGACATAGCTATCCGTTGTGAAGGCTATTTCATGGGGCAGGTGGGCTGAATCGGAGAGTTCATCGAGGAAGGGATTGTCGAACGTCTTGACGATATGTCGGGCGATGAAATCTCTCATCAGCTTGCCGCCGCTTCCCAGTTCTAAGCTAACTTTTTTCATTTTTTATGTCCTTTCAATAAAAGGGGACTGTCCCCTTTTTCTGGGCCGTCTTGGAACGCCTGAGCATTATCTCTGGCCATATTTGTAAAAAACACGGCAAGCCCCTTCAAAGGAGACCATACAGGGGCCATAAGGAAAATCAGGGTTGCATTTTTTGCCAAAAAGAGGACATTGAGGCGGGGAAACGAGTCCCCTCAACACTTCGCCGCAACGGCAGCCAGGAAGATCGCCGCTTCCTTCTTTTAGGCGCAGATTGTACTTGATTTCCGCGTCGTGGGCAGAATATGTCTTTTTGAGCTTCAGCCCGCTCTGGGGAATGAGTCCAAGGCCTCTCCAGTGAGCATCTTTTGTTTCGAGCATTTCTTTCATCACTGCCAGCGCCCTTGGATTGCCGGCGGTCCTGACCACTCGTGCGTATTCATTGGCGACCTCAGCTTTCCCGTCTTTGATTTGCCCTAGGATAGACAGAACTCCAAGGAGAATATCGCTGGGTTCGAAACCGGATATGGCCCCGGGAATGCCGTGCTTTTCTGCGATAAACTGATAGGGTTTTTCTCCGATGATGGCACTTACATGCCCTGGATAGAGAAAGCCATCGAGGGCTATCTCTTTGGCTTCGAGGATAGCTTTGAGCGGCGGCGGGATAAGCCAGAGCGCGGACAAAAGAGAAAAATTGCGAAGCCCTTCCTCAAAGGCCTTCCGGACCGTAAGGGCGATAGCAGGGATGGTGGTTTCAAATCCTACCCCGAAGAAAATAACGTTTTTTGTCGGATTGGAGAGGGCCATTTCCATAGACTCTTCGGGCGAATAAACAATTTTGAGCATCGAACCCGGAGCCGGGACGGCTGTCTGGAGAGAACCTTTCCTGGTCGGAACCCGCGTCATATCTCCAAAAGTGGCCAGGATAAAATTCTCATGCCCTGTGACGAGGTCCAGGGCCGCTTCATGGATTTCGTTGGGAGTGATGCAAACAGGGCATCCAGGGCCGGAAATCATCTCCACACCCGCTTTCTCCAGAAGGCTTTTCAGCCCGAACCTGTGGACCGTCATCGTATGAGTTCCGCAGACTTCCATGATCCGGATGGGAGAACGTAGCTCACGAGCCTTTTTTTCTATTTCTGCGAGAAGAGCTCCGAGGAGTCTTCTGTCTCTTGATTCTTTCATTTGATACAGAGACGATGGGCTGGACTTAACGGGCTGGTTAGTCGCTGCTCTTTTCCGGTTTCTTATTTTCTGCCTCCTGTTGGCTTGCCATTTCTCTGAGCAGCGCAAAAGTCTCCCTGGCTTCTTCTTCATCCAGCCTGGAAATGGCGAATCCGGCATGGACAATAACCCAATCCCCAATCTGGATGTCTTCCAGAAGAGAAAAATTCGTCTTAACCTTTGTCCCTAAATAGTCCACCTTCCCCTGGTTTGTATCGTCGATCTGGATGACTTTTGCAGGAATTCCTAAGCACATTTCTGTCCTGTCTTCGCTTGAATAAATAGATTACCAGATACAGAGATGGAGGTCTATAGTTTTTGACAATTCAGGATCAAGCCCCTATAATTGACCTATGCGTGAGGAGCTCGAAGGGTTCATTGAGCCGGGCAGCGAAGAGGAAAAGTTAGTCAAGCAGCTGGATTTTTCCCGAATGCCTCAGCATGTCGCTGTCATCATGGATGGGAACGGGCGCTGGGCAAAGAAGAGGAAGCTGCCCCGTATCGAAGGCCATAAAGCGGGGGCAAAATCTGTCCAGGAAATCGTGGAAGCCTGTGCTCGCTTGGGAATCAAATTCCTGACTCTTTATGCCTTTTCGACAGAAAACTGGAAAAGACCCAAAAGAGAAGTTTTCACTCTCTGGAAACTTCTTGAAGAGTACCTCAAGAAGGAAGATAAAGCTCTTGTTAAAAACAAATTCCGTCTGAAAGTCATCGGGCAGAAAGAGAGAATTCCAGCGTCGGTGAGGAAAGAACTAGAGAGAGTTGAGAAGTTGACGGAGGATAACAGCCGCTTGACAATCGTTTTGGCGCTCAGCTATAGCGGACGGGATGAGATCGTGGATGCCGTCAAAAGAATATTTAGGAAAAAAGATTTTGATATAGAGAATCTGGACGCGAAGAATTTTTCCCAGTATTTGTACACTGAGCAGCTTCCTGATCCCGATTTGCTCATCAGGACGAGCGGGGAGCTTCGCATATCGAATTTTCTCTTGTGGCAGATAGCCTATTCTGAAATCTGGATCACTCATGAGTTCTGGCCTGATTTCCGGAAAAAGCACCTGCTTCAAGCCCTCGTCGACTACCAAAAGAGAGAAAGGAGGTTTGGCGATATTTATCCCCACGAAGGCCATAACTAAATCTTCTGCCCGTTTTAAAAATCTCCCTTCAGCATGAAAGTTAAGTTTGGAAAGCCATGAATGTTTCCTGAAGTTTTTTGTCGAAAATGAGTCTGCGTAAAAGAGTCCCCACCGCCCTTGTATTACTGCTTCTTGTTTTTTTGATTATTCAATTTGTCCCTCCTCTTGCTTTTTTCTTATTCTTGCAGGCCATAATTCTGGCGTCTCTTTTTGAGTTTTATAACCTCTTCCGCTGGAGAAAGCTTTATCCACAAAAATTGCTGGGCATGCTTCTAGCCTTAACCATCAGCTCCTCTTTTTATTTTGAAAATATCAGCCCTGCTCTGGCTTTCTTTATATGCCTTCTTATTATCGGTCTGTATTACCTCGTGTCCTTCAACACCTTGGAAAAACTTGTCACTTTTCCTTCTTCTGTATCCATAACGTTTTTTGGCGCTCTGTATTTGAGTTTTACTCTCAACTTCTTCTATTTCCTGAGAGCGGAGAGAGGGCCCTCTGCCATCTATTTTCTTTTTGCGGTTATTTTTTTGGGGGATACGGGAGCCTACTTGGTAGGGATGCTCTGGGGAAAACACAAAATGGCTCCCATGGCAAGCCCCCGCAAAACTTGGGAAGGAGGTTTTGGCGGAATTGTATTCGCCATCTTAGGGGCTATCATCGCTCAACAGGTCTTGCTGAGGAGCATTCCTCTCTGGAAGGCAATCGTCTGCGGTATCTTGGTTCATATTGTGGCTCAAATCAGCGACCCGGTGGAATCCCTTTTCAAGAGAGCTGTAGGAGTAAAAGATTCATCCAGTGTCCTTCCAGGTCACGGCGGATTTTTGGACCGAATAGACAGCCTTATTCTGGCCACGCCATTTTTCTATTATCTGATTAAATTATTCTGGGGATAAATAAGGAGCCAGGCTTTTGAGCGAAGTGAAGAATGTCGCCATCCTGGGCTCAACCGGTTCGATCGGCCGCAGCAGCCTGAAGGTCATCGAAAAACTCGGCCACAGGTTCAAAGTGGTCGGTCTGGCGGCTGGCCGCAACACCAAGCTGCTTGAGACGCAAGTCGAAGAGTTCAGGCCCAAGATCGTTTCGCTTGGAGACAGGGAGGAAGCTTTAGAGTTCAGGCAGAGGCTTAAGAAAAAATCCATTCGGGTCGCCTACGGCCCGGAGGGCGCCGAGGAAGTTGCCTGTTTTGATGAGAATGATATCGTCGTCTCTGCCATTCCTGGGATCGATGGCTTAAGGCCGACTCTTGCTGCGGTTAAAGCCGGGAATAAAATTGCTCTGGCCAATAAAGAGAGCATGGTTGTAGCAGGGGCTTTGATCTTGGCCAAAGCTCGGGAAATCGGCTCGAAAATTATTCCTGTTGACAGTGAGCACAGCGGCATTTTTCAATGCTTGGCCAAGGAAAAACGGAATAGGGTCAGGAAAGTGACACTGACGGCTTCAGGAGGGCCTTTTTTCAGGAGATCGCGGCAAGAAATGGAAAGGATTAGCCTGAGGGAAGCTCTGAATCATCCCACGTGGAAGATGGGCAAAAAAGTCACGATCGATTCTGCGACTTTGATGAATAAGGGTTTGGAACTCATCGAGGCCAGATGGCTTTTTAACCTTAAATCCCAGCAGTTAGCGGTTTTGATTCATCCCCAGAGTATTGTCCATTCCCTTGTCGAGATGTGTGATGGTTCTGTCCTGGCTCAGCTCAGCACCACAGATATGAGAGTTCCTATCCAGTACGCTTTGACTTATCCCGATCGAGATATTTCTCCGGTACCCTATCTGGACCTGACTCAGATCATGGCTTTAGAATTTTTTAAGGTCGATCTGGAGAGATTCCCTCTGATTAAACTTTCGCGGCAGGCTCTGGAAGAAGAGGGGAGTTTTCCAGTTGCTCTTAATGCGGCCAACGAAATTGCTGTTTGCGCTTTTCTGGAAGAAAAGATAAGATTTATGGACATCTCAAAAATTGTGACAGAGATCGTTGAGAGTCATCAAAAAAAAGATGTTCGGAGTCTTGAGGATATACTGGAAGTGGACAAGGAAGAAAGAGAAAAGGCCAGGAACTTATTGAGAGAAAGGGTATAAAATGGGTTCGATTTTCGGAACAATTTTAGCTTTTGGAATTGTGTTTAGCATCCTTGTCTTTGTCCATGAATTCGGCCATTTTTTCATGGCCAAGCTGATGAAGGTTAGAGTGGAAGTCTTCTCCTGGGGTTATGGCAAGAGACTTTTTGGGCTCAAGAAAGGAGATACGGATTACCGTGTGAGCCTGGTGCCGCTGGGGGGCTACGTTAGGTTTTCTGGAGAGGAAGCTCTGGATAAAAAAAGGGAGCTCGAGCCTTATGATTTTATGGTGAAGAAACGGTGGCAGAGATTTTTGGTCTTGGTCATGGGTTCGGTAATGAACATTTTCCTGGCATTTGTTTTTCTTTCCGTCATCAACATGGTCGGTGTCAAAACTCCTGCGCACATGGATAAGAAGCCAGCCATCGGTTGGATTGAGCCAAGCTCTCCGGCAGGCCGCGCAAACTTAAAAGTTGGCGATGAGATTCTGAGCATCAACAAGAGAAAAACGAAGACCTGGAATGACGTGGAAATAGCCGTAGGAACCAAACCCAGAAGGCTGATCAATCTGGAGGTGAGAAGAGGGCAGGAGATCTTGAATGTCCAGCTTATGACCGAGAGTAAAACAAGATATGAAACAGGCTATGCAGGATTTTTTGGGGAAATCCTCAATCAAGTTATTGAAGTCACACCAAATTCGCCTGCCGAAAGAGCCGGCATAAAGCCAGGAGATGTTATCCTGGCCATCGATAGCCAACCCATCTACTTTCTCCGTCTCAATGAGGTCATCGAAAAAAGCCTGGGAAAAGAGCTTGAGTTTCTTGTGGAGAGAGAGGGAAAGAAATTAATCCTCAAAATTGCCCCTCGTCCTGAAAAAGAGGTTCACGAGGTCACATTGCTCTCCTGGCCCGTTCCGACGCTTCGATTGAGGGCCGGTCTCGAGATAAAGGTCGGAAAGGTGGGAATGCTCACAGGTCAAAAGTTTGTTTTCAAGCAATACGGCTTCTTCGCCGCCATCGCCGAAAGCGTCAGACAGAACACGCGACTCGCTTTTGTCCTGGTCAATTACGTAAAAGATCTGGTAAGCGGAGAGGCCTCGGCGCGTCAGCTTGGCGGCCCGATTGAAATTGCGAATTTTTCCTACAAAGCATTTCGTATGGGCCTCATGGCCATGATGAGCCTTATCGCCTTTATCAGCCTGCAACTGGGAATAATCAACCTTTTTCCCATCCCCATCCTGGATGGAGGACAGATTCTTGTTTTAATTCTGGAAGGAATAGCGCGGAGAGATTTCAGCCCTAAAGTCAAACAAATCGTAATGCAGATCGGGTTTACTATTTTTATCTTCCTGCTTGTTTTTCTTGTCCTCAACGATGTTGTCAGAAGACTTCCTGACGGATGGGAAAGCCTTCTCTTTTGGAAATAAATTTTGATATCAGCGTGCCAGGATTCAGCACAACAAAAAAGGTTAAGCGATAAAAAAAGATGAAAAAGTATTCGAGCTTTGAGCCCGATTTCAAGCGGCGGAAAACACGACAGATTAAGATCGGGAAAGTGGCTATCGGCGGGGATGCGCCTGTTGCTGTCCAATCCATGACAAAAACCGATACAAGGGATGTCGGTCCGACCGTCTCCCAGATAAAAAGACTCAAAGAGGCAGGATGCGAGATTGTCCGGGTGGCTATTCCGGACAGAGAAGCTGTTGAAGCTTTTGGCAAAATCAAGAAGCAGGTCTCCTTGCCTCTTGTGGCTGACATCCACTTTGACTACCGGCTGGCCGTTGCTGCTGTGGACAAGGGTGCAGACGCCTTGCGCATAAATCCCGGCAACATCGGTGCCAAGGAGAAGGTGAAAGAGGTTGTTTATGCCGCCAGAGAACGCTCCATCCCCATCAGGATTGGCGTGAATTCCGGCTCTCTGGAGAAATCTCTGCTTCGTAAGTTTGGGAGTGCGACTCCAGAAGCCATGGCGGAGAGTGCCCTGAAGCACGTCAGGATTTTAGAGGACCTGGATTTTCATCTGATCAAAATATCCTTGAAAGCCTCCGATATCATCCGCACGTTCAAGGCTTACAGGCTCATGGCGGAGGAGGTGGACTATCCTTTTCATGCGGGAATCACAGAAGCCGGAAGCCTCATTCCAGGTGCAGTGAAGTCCGCGGCCGGCCTGGCCCTTCTTTTGAGCCATGGGTTAGCGGACACCATTAGAGTTTCTCTGACTGCCCCTCCTGAGGAGGAGGTTCGTGTCGGATTCCTTATCCTTTCCAGCCTTGGTCTTCGCTCCTCTGGGCCCAATGTCATCGCCTGCCCGACCTGCGGCCGCTGTGAAGTGGATTTGATTCATATCGTGGATGCGGTTGAAGAACAGCTCTCTCGAGTTAAAGCGGATATCGATATCGCCCTCATGGGTTGTATGGTCAACGGACCTGGTGAAGCAAGAGAAGCGGATATCGGCTTAGCCTTCGGCCGGAAAGAAGCTGTGGTCTTCAAGAAAGGCAAGGTCCTTCGCCGCTTAAAAGGCAGTAAGATTATCGCTGAATTTATCGAAGAAATTCAAAGATTCGGTAAGGGCTAGGAACTCGCTCCGGCTAAGTGGTTCGAAAACACGCGGGCTTTGCCGAAGCCGTGCAAAGCCCGCTCGGTTTCAGGCTTCGATCTCCTCTCCCTCCGGTCGAGGAACCGTGCCCGCTCAGCCTTCAAACGGTTTTCTAACCGCTTAGCCTCCGCGGGAAATCTCCTCAAGAGGGAACTCGGGAAGGCTAAGCCTTCAATGGTCGCTCCGGCCATCTCTGAGAGGTTCTCAGATAAGTCACACAAAATGGAAGAGAGCCTGGAAAATTTGATCTCCAGGAAAACCTTTTGTTTTTGAAACACTAAATTTTTTGTAAGTTTCGGTATAATGAAAGGCGAGTGAATATCATGAAAAAAACAGGCCCAGTCAGAAACAAAAAAATCCATAAGTCGATCCAGGTGAAATATGAAGAATTGAAGAAGGCTCTGAAAAAAATGGGGAAAGTCCTGGTTGCCTTCTCCGGCGGGGTAGACAGCACGTTCCTTTTGAAAGTGGCTCGTGATGTTTTGGGTGAGAATGTTTTGGCCGTCATAGCCGGTTCCGAGACTTATCCGGAAAAAGAGAGGAAAGAAGCCGAAAGGCTGGCGAGAAAGCTGAATGTCCGTTACAAAATGATCCGGACACAAGAGCTGGAAAATCCTGATTTTGCCGCTAACCCGCCTCAGCGCTGTTATTTTTGCAAAAGGGAGCTTTTTGCCAAGCTTAAAGATATCGCCAAGGAGGAAGGGATTTCTTCCATTCTCGATGGTTCAAACTACGATGACTTAAAGGATTTTCGACCTGGAGCAAAAGCGGCCAGAGAACTGGCTATTCGTTCACCCCTGAAAGAAGTCCGTTTAAGGAAACATGAGATCAGGCAGCTTTCCCAGAAGCTCAACCTCCCGACCTGGAACAAGCCTTCCCTCGCCTGTCTGTCCTCACGATTCCCTTACTACACTCGAATTGAAACAGAAAGCTTAAGACGGGTGGCGCAAGCCGAGGAGTGCCTGAAAAAATTGGGCTTTTCTCAAATCAGAGTGAGACACCATGGCCAGATTGCCCGGATTGAGCTCGAACCTGATGAATTCCCGAAAATCATGGAGAGAGAAATCCGGAAAGCGGTTATTCGGAATCTCAAGAAGCTTGGATATATCTATATCACTTTAGACCTCGCTGGCTACAGGACAGGCAGCATGAACGAACCTTTAGACCAACTGCGCTGATACAGAGGCAGGGCATTTTGTTATTTTGTCATGGCGAGCAACCGACTCCGTCGGATAGCCATGCCGCTTCCCGCCACGCTCGGTTCGCGGCTTCGGCTTATCCCTACGACGACTTAGCAAACGTTACATGATTAAATTCTCAGGCGTTTCTCCTCTTAGCCCCTGGATTAAATTCCGCGCAGCCATCATCGCCATTTTGAGGCGGGTTTCGTAGGTCGCACTCCCGATATGAGGAAGAAGGACAACGTTTTCCAAAGAAAGAAGCTTTTCCTCGATTTGAGGCTCCCTTTCGTAGACATCCAAGCCAGCTCCCCAGAGCTTTCCTTTTTCTAAGGCTTCAGCCAGTGCCTTTTCGTCCATGAGCGCTCCTCGAGCCACATTGACGAGAATGGCATCTTTTTTTAGCAATTTGATTTTGTTTTCTGAAATCAGATGATGGGTTTGGGGATTGAGAGCAGCGTGGATGGTGATAATATCCGATGTGGACAGGAGCTCATCCAGAGGAAGAAAAGAAGTCCTGAATTTCTTCTCTTCTTCTGGATTCAAACCGTTTGGGTCTGAGTAGACGACGTCCATGGCAAAAGCCCGGGCTCTTTGGGCAACAGCTCTTCCAATCCTCCCCATGCCGATTATGCCCAGGCGCTTTCCGGTGATTTCTTTGCCCAGGAAGAGGTCGAGTGCCCATCCTTTGAATTTCTTTTTGCGGGTGAATCGGTCGGCCTGGGGAATTCTTCGAGCTACAGCAAAGATGAGAGCCCAGGCGAGGTCGGCTGTGGTTTCCGTTAACACTCCAGGGGTATTGGTCACCAGGATACCTTTCTTCCGCGCATGGTCCACGTCGATGTTGTCATAGCCAACTGCACAATTGGCGATGATTTTCAAGCGAGGGGCCGAATCGATAATATCCTTGTCGACAGGATCTGTAAGGAGTGAAAGGAGCCCTTCTTTATCTTTGAGCTTTTTTATGATTTCTTCTTTTGCGGGATTTCTGTCAATAGCTCCTATTTCGTAATCGGTGTGGCTCGCAAGATAAGCAAGGGCTTCAGGAAGTATCTTACGTGTTATCAATACCTTAGGTTTCATTTTGGTCTCCGTTTTTCTTGACATTCCGGAACTTGATTTTTCAATCTACCAAATCCACTCTTGCGTTATAAATGGCAGAAAATACTTTTTTATTTTTTCATCCATTGCAGGTGAATGAAATTCTTTTTTCCAGCCTTTTTTTTCTAGCTCATCAGACACGATCAGCAGAGCAGCCGCTTGGATTCCGCGAAATTCTGCCAGGGAAAAAACTGCCGAGGTTTCCATATCGACCAAATCTATTTTTCTTTTTTGTTTTTGCTCCAGCCAGGATTTTGTTTCTCTGTAAGGCGCGTCTGTTGAGACAAGGCTTCCGCTAAGGAAAGGGAGATGCGCAGCCTGGAGGATTGTTTCAACCTCGTTTTTTAAAAAAGGAGAAGGATAAAAAATTCTTTTTCGAGAAAAATAGTGTCTTGATGTTCCCTCCTCGGAGAAAGCTTTGGAGACACTGGCGACATCCATCAGCTTATATTTCGGGTTGAGGGAGCCGCAGAAACCAAGAACAAGGATATCTTTGGCCCCGGAGGCGATGAGGCTTTCCAAGCAGAAAACAGCCAGCGGGGCTCCTGTAGCGTAGTAGAGAACTGTTTTCTCCCTCAGAAGATAAAGATAGCCGAAGCCGATGTGTCTTTCTTTGAGGGAATGCTTTTTTAAGGTCTTTTGCAGGAGCCTGGAGGGCGAATCGATAGGGATATAAATGGCCTCTGGCTTGGGGAAATTTCTCCAGGGTTTTGGCTCTACGATCGATTTTTCATTTCGCTTAGCCACGATTTTATCCAAGAGGCTCTCTTCCATTTTGCATGGCTCATCTGAAAGCCTCTTCAGGATGGCCTTGCTCCCCTTCAGGTTTTTAACGCCGTTCCCTCGCAGCCCTTCTCGGCGGCTGCGG
>CAZJYC010000047.1:0-19091 GCA_964550165.1 uncultured Eubacteriales bacterium | reverse complement strand
ACAAATGATTACAGTTGAAGAAAAAGCCACAATCGTAGGAGTTGCAGAATTAAGGAAAGTGATATCCGATATATTGGAGAGGATTAAATCCAACAAAGTCATACTAACCAGAAGAAACAAGCCTGTTGGAGTCATCGTCGATTACGAAGAATATAAAAAAATGGAAGAAATCATCGATGCTCTCGAAGATTACGTTTTAGGTCATTTGGCCAAGGAGAGGGCTCAGAGAAAAGGTAAGAAATTAATTACACTCGAACAAGCAGAGAATAAACTGAGATTAAAGTAGTGTTCAAAGTACTAATTGACGAGCTGGTTTTCAAAAAAGATTTTAAAAAGATCGATAAAGCAGACCAATTAAGAATCATAAATACTATCCGCAAGAAATTAACTACCAAACCTCAAGAGTTCGGCAAGCCTCTCATCGGGGAGTTGAAGGGCTATTGGAAATTAAGAATCGGCAAATACAGAGTCATTTATGAAATTGAGAAAGAGAAAATTTTGGTTTATGTTATTATGGTAGGTTATAGAAGAGATGAGGAAGCCTACAAAAAAGCTATTAAGAGATTAGGTTTAAAATAATTTATCCTCACAAAAAACGTCTTTTGATCAATTGATATGAAACAATTTCGTGAGTCAAAAGGAACAACGATTGCGGTTTATTTCGCTGTAAGAGCTAGTGATTGCTCGAGACCTCAAATTTGGCAATATTATGTTTATGATAAGACAAGAATTCATACACAGAGAAGTGACATTTATATCGTGCATGTAGCTGAATTGGTCCCAGCACAAGAAAAAAATAAAGAAATAAAAATAGATATTCCCCATTCCCTCTGGTTTCTGAAGTGCATTGACGGCAAGATTTATGGGATTAGAGACGAGATCCGCTACTCCGATGCCATCCATAAAAAGGGATTCATCGAGACTCCCAATAAGCTGTATGAGATCTCAGAGGACTTTAAACAACTGAAAAAGATTTATGACTTCCCTGTCCAGCATTACATCAAACAGCACCGCTGGTGGCACAGGGCCACGGTGAATTGGACTGTGTATGGCCATTATTTTTTCATGGTCCATACCGCAGAATACAGGATTGTGAAATTCGACCTTCACCATGCCGGTGCCGAAGATCCAAAGATCAATGGGGGTCGCGGCTCTCGGGATCAAAGGAAACGAGAAAGAGCACGTCGTCGCTTGTTGCTTTGTCCTCCACCCCTGACTCGTAACGGCGACCTCGGCCTGCATCATCGATTCCGTTCGGCCCGACCGTGTAAAGCAAGGGGGCACCATCCATGATCCGGTATACAAAGTCGTGGCCGTAGTAGGTTCGGCAGAAAGGTGCTATCGGGAACGAAGCTAAGGCTTCGTCGATGCTCTTAGGCCACCGGCCGTTGGCATCCAGGAACGCATAAATCGCAACTGCAATCACCGTTGCGTCGTGATTCATCTGAGCCTTACGTCGTACTTCGTGTGCGCCTAAAGAATTCGGCAGCAGAGGATTCAGGGCTGGATGATTCTTGAGGATCTGCTCCATCTCTTCGCCCCTGGTCTTGAGCTCCTGAAAGGTGGCGTTCTCCTGCGTGCGCAAGAGATCGCAGAGTTCCGTGATGATGGACACTGCCTGCTCGTAGGTGAGCGCGTCGGCGTCCGCCTTCATGCTCTCCGTGGGATCGGTGTAAGGATTGTCGTTCCCCCGCATATCCAGGTCGTTCAGTAGGCCGCGGAAGTAGGCAAGGTTGAGCCGGGCCGGCATCTTACCGCTGGTTTTTACGAATGCCTCGTTCAGGATCTGGCGCAGCGAGCGGATTTCGCTTGTGTAGGCTTGTTCATAATCCGGAAACGGAAGATCCTGTTCCAGAAACTTGAGGTAGGAGATTGCAATTTTTCCTTTCTTGACGGCATCCGCCACCATCCATCTGTAAGCGCTGTAGACATTATTTCGACAGCCGATCTCGACCAGTGTGCTGATCAGGAATGGGCCATCGCCGATATACCGTGACAGGTGGGCAACGGCCAGCAGATTCTCGACCGCCGCTTCGTGCTCAGACTCGTTGTGATGAAACAGGGCGTTGGCGACGAGCACATTCGCTGCGAGCCTGGCAGTCTTGTGTGATGGCAATAGATGCTGAATCAAGCGACCACCGCTGACGGGTGAGCCGAACTGTAATTTATGCTGACGGATGGCTTCGACGAGACTTGTCACGCGATTCTGGTTTGCCCGGAGCCAGGCGAACGCGGCCTGGCTGCGTGGATGACCTGGCTCCCTCGCGCAAGCCTGGATAGCATCCACGAGATCCGAACTGAGCACCTCAACGCCAGGAGTGAGTTGGCTGTCCGGAGATATCGGAAACAATTCGGCGATCCACGTGGAAGCATCCCGGTAGGTCGTGGCTGGTCGATCTCCGGGATAACGCTGGCGGACTTCTTCTGGCAGCACTGCGATCAGTTCCTCGGCGCGCCGGAACCTCTGAATCACGGTCTGGTATTCCTCAAGACCCCTATTTGTCTCGTTGCGGGCCGCCTCGAGGTGGAAGCGCGCGGTCGTACCTTCGGAGACCGCACGGCGCCAAAGCGTCAATGATACTACCAGCCCTACAGAGATCAAGGCGATGAACCCCGCCCCAACCGCCATGCCGACCTTGTGACGCTTAAGCTGCTTCCGCATCAGGTATCCGAACGAGTCGCGCTTTGCCGCGATGGGAAGGCCTTCCAGGTAGTTCTGGAGGTCTCTGGCGAGTTCCCCTGCAGACTGATAACGTCGCTCGCGATCCTTGCTCAGGCATTTGAGGACAATAGTCTCAACTTCGTCATTGATCTCTCGGCGATAAGTGCGCGGTTTCTGCGGCTCGGCATGAATGATCCGTTCCAGAACATCCCGCATGTTCCCGGCGACCTCGTACGGAAACTGCCCGGTCAGCATTTGATACAGGATGACACCGAGCGAGTAGACGTCCGTGCGCATGTCGATCTTGTCGGGCGCGCCTTCGGCCTGTTCCGGTGAGGCCCATGGCAGCGATCCGATGAAATGGCCGGTCATTGTCATCATCGATGCCTCTGAGTCGCTCAACGGCACCTTGGCCAGCCCGAAGTCGAGGATGTGTGGCTCGCCGGCGGAATCGATGAGGATATTGCTCGGCTTCAGATCGCGATGAATGATGCCAGCCAAGTGTGCGGCGTTGATCGCCGTGCAGATCTTCTGGAGGAGCCGCAAGATGTTCTCGATCGATCCCGGCGCGTCGTGACCTCGTATGTGCTGGTCGAGCGGCCGGCCGACGATGTAGTCCATGACGATGTAGGAGTTACCCAGAATCGTACCGCTGTCGTGAATCGCGACGATGTTTGGGTGGGAGAGTCGCCCCAAGACTTGCACCTCGCGATCGAAGCGGGCCTTATCGCTACGGCTGGTGAAAGCGCTGCCCCGCATCATCTTGATGGCCACCTTGCGCCGCGTCGATTCCTGGATGGCCTGGTAGACGACACCCTGGCCGCCCTCGCTCAACTTCCGTTCGAACCGGTAGCCGGGGATGGAATCGTGCAAATCGCTGTCCGAACATGGTGATGGCGCTTCTATCGTTATGGAGGGATGTGATTTTCCTTTTTCCAAGGCATGTTGAATCACCGCTCCAGATTTAGAATCCCTCCTCTTGGCCACGCCTGAAATATACTTCCGTCCGCGCGGCAATGTCAAGAACGCCGGAAATCACCCAGACTTCTCTTGCCGGGAAAAGAGAAGATCATGAAAAATATTCGGTAACCTGTTTCGGCGGCCATCAGAAGCTGCGGAAAAGCGATCTGAGGAGGTGGAGGTTTGTCTGCCGCGCAGGAAGAACATCAAAAGCCTTTCTTCCCCACAGTCGGGACAGCGGATGCGGGCAAACCCGCAGCGTGGATTGCCACAGTCCAAATAGCGTTCTACGACTTGCTTTATGATGGGCCGGAGGAAACCTTGGAGGAGACCGACTCTTTCTTTCAGAGAGTCAACAGGAGTTGATGACCACTTGGATATGGAGACAAAGCGCGTTGTCCTGAGTGCCGCTCAGGTCGCATAGCTTTCCGACAAACATCCTGATATGATACCATTCTACCGTCGCTTGTTAGCGGCAATAACAAGGATACCAAAGATGCCAATGATAGTTCCTTGATCGAAAAATTTAACCTGAATCATGTTATTAAACGTTTCTAAGCGCAGAAACGTATTCCGCATGAAACTTCGTTGATGGAAATTGAATGGGTCTGTATGAATAAGGATTAAAAGGAGGAGGGAATGAAGAGACTCCGGAGATTTTTGGTTCTGTTTTTGGGTTTTGTTTTTATCCTTCCCTTTGCCGCTGCGCAGAAGGTTGAGACCGTAAACCGTGTTCGGGTCATACACAACGAGAGGGGAGGGAAGTGGGGAAACAGCCCCGAGGTTCGACTGGAATTGATAAGAACGATCGGTGGGCTTGATGTTGAGGATGAAAATCTGGCGTTCAACGCTCCTTAGGATATAGTCCTTGATTCGGCCGGGAATATGTACATCCTGGATTCCGGCAACAACAGGATTCAAAAGCTCAATTCCGAGGGAAAATTCATCAAATCCATCGGGAGGCCGGGACAGGGTCCGGAGGAATTTCGTTTTCCCTGCTCCATCGACATCGATGATCATGGCCATCTTTATGTTTTTGATTCCGGAAATTTGAGAATCCAGGTGCTCAACTCCGAAGGGAAAACAGAGAAAACCCTGAAGTTTACGACCTATGCCCAGAATCTGATTCGTTCATTGAAATCCGGTTTGCTGGTCATGGGCGTGAATTATGGACTCAGAGCCTTAATGGAGAAAAAGAAGCTTCCCAAATTCATCGAGGTTGTGGATTGGGACGGAAATGTGAAAGACGCGTTCGGAGAAATGAGAGATTACAAAGACCTGAATGTCAACTCGCACGCCAACCGTTTTTATCTTGATCTGGACCCGGAAGAGAACATCTGTCTCAGTTTCATGTGGCAGAACCGTATCGAAAAGTATTCTCCAGAGGGAACGCTGCTCTGGAGAGCAGACAGAATCCTGAACTACGGGACGGAGGTGATTGACAGAGGTTTTATCCGTCGAGACGAGAAAGGCACCGCCATTCAAGCGCCCACGATGAACATGGTTTCGAGCGGAGTCTCAGTGGACGGGCAGGGAAGAATCTGGGTGATAACCTTGAATCGGCAGATGAGCAAAGAAGAGATGGGGTCCACCCTCTCTGTCGGAGGAGTCGTCCGGGAGAGAATTGAGCCTAAAATTGAGAAGATGGATATATACAAGCTGGAGGTTTATAGCCCTGACGGAATCCTTCTTGGGGGAATTCCCCTGAATCATCATGCTCATGGAATTAGAATTTTCGGCGATATCCTTTTCATCTGGGAGCGTAACACGCCGACTTATTATCAATATAAAATTTTAGAAAAATAGGTCTGAAGGGATGAGAGAAAAAATTTAGCACAAAAAAAAATTTAAACGGGACTTGAAGAATTGAAAGAAATGAATTATCTTCGGGCAGATAAAAAACGGGAAATTGCAATCCAATGGCAGGGACTAATAGGGCACTGGCATACATCGGGAAAAACCAGTTATGAGAGGCGCCAATAACTCAATTTTCTGAATAGCTTGTAAGGTACCTTATGAGAAAGCTTTTCTTATGGAGTGCAGCAGTTGCGTTGGCAGCACTTTTCTTATCTTCCTGTCAAAACAGTTGGGAGAAAAGACTGGACGCAAGGGATAACATCAATTATTATCGGGATTCCCGCCCGTGGACCCGATGGTGGTGGTTTGCTTCGGAAATTGATCCAGCCGCTATTGTTGATAATTTGCGCTGGCTAAAAAATAACGGGTTCGGTGGCGTTGAGATTGCCTGGGTGTATCCGTTGAACAGCCTGGTGAAAGATACGGTGAATTACACTCCAAGACAGGAATGGCTTAGTCAAGACTGGACTGAAATCGTCAGCTATGCCAAACAATGCGCCGATAGTCTGGGATTGGGATGCGACTTTACTTTTGGCACCCTCTGGCCATTCGGTGACAGCCAGGTGCCGTTCCAAGAAGCGACGATGAACAGCATCGACCCTCAATGGCGTCAGGAGATTAGCCGATCGTGGGAATATCCCAAAAAAGGACGGGTGATTGACCATTTAAACCGGAACGCGTTCTATCACTACGCCGATCGGGTTGGCAGGGCGCTGGCGCCGGCCCTGAAAGGATCAAAATCAGGATTGTTCTGCGATTCATGGGAGGTTGAAACCAAATTCATCACCACAACTGGCTTTGAAGACGCCTTTTTCAAACGGTTTGGTTATAGCCTTTCGGAATTTCGCGAAAGCCTTTATTCCAACTTTTCACCATATCCGGATGTTCGCTTCGATCATATGAAGCTGCTCTCTGAGTACGTTATTGAAGAGTTTTACAAACCATTTACCCTGAAAAGTCATGAGCTGGGGGCGTTCTCCCGCGCCCAATGCTCTGGTGCGCCCTGTGATATTATCAGCGCTTATGCGGTTATCGATGTCCCCGAAAGCGAAGCCTTGCTGTATGAGCCTTCTTTTTCCAACCTTGTCGCTTCTGCCGCCAGCCTGTCAGGAAAAAGAATTGTAACTGCAGAAACATTTACGTGCGTTTACGGTTGGCCTGGCATCCACCTGGCGGAAGAACAAACGGCTGATCTTAAATTGTTAGCGGACGCGTTATTTTCGAACGGCGTGAATCAGATCATCTGGCACGGCAAGCCCTACAATCCTGTTGGCCAGGATACAGTCAAATTTTATGCTTCCGTTCACGTCGGGCCCTCTGGTTCGCTGGCCGCAGAAATTCCGGCCTTTAATCGCTACCTTCAAAAAGTGTCCGCAGCTTTGAAAAAAGGTATCACCTATAGCGATGTGGCAGTTTACTTGCCTCTTGAAGACAGCTGGATTGCCGGCGAATTGCCCAAAGACAAACAACTCATCTGGGCCTGGGGCGAATATGAGCTAAGATACGTCTATTTGCCGGACGAGCTCAAGGGCTATCGGCCGCTCTGGATTAACTCGGACTTTCTGCAGCAGGCCAGATACGAAAACGGCCTCTTGAGAGTGGGCGATTGCGCCTTCCGGGCATTGTATGTTGATGTCAGATGGATGGATATCAAAAGCCTGGAAATTATCGCCAAGCTGGCAAAAATGGGTCTGCCTGTTTGTTTAAAGAAAACGCCAGAGGAGCCGGGCTTTAAGAAGTCGGGGAAACGGTACCAGGACCTTTGTGATGAGCTGCTCAGAGCCGGAAATGTTAAACGGGATTGGCAAGACATGGAAAATATCAAACCCTTGATATCCGGTGCCATTCTTCCGGACTACTGGTGCCGGCAAACCCGGAACGGCCTGTACTTGTTTTTCGCAAATCCGAAAGCAAAGGGATTAAAATTCCCGCTTGAATACGGTCAATCCTTCAGTAACGTGACTGAGGTTATGGAAATACAAGTTGCCCTGGGTAAAAAAGTTATTCCGGTTACTTTAACTTTTGCGCCCTATCAATCGTTATTGTTGAAGGTGGATAAAAAGGGCCGGGTGTCCTTTATCAACATTGATTTTGTTCCCAAAACACCGGTGGTCATCCCCCGGACTAAACACGGAAAAGAACGATGGGAAGTTGAGTAGTCTATGAAATCTAAAATCCTCATTTTGATTTTAATCATCGGAAACAGTGCTTTATCTGCACAGAATCCGATAACGCCGGCTGGCGTTTATATTGCAGACCCGTCTGCGCGTGTCTGGCCCGACGGTAAATTGTATATTTACGGCTCCCTGGACGAAAGCTGTGATTCCTATTGCTCCTGGCGCTATCATGTCATGGTTACTGAAGACCTGAAGAGGTGGAAGATTCATAAAAACGTCTTCGCCTCAAAGGGCAAGGGCGATGCGGTGCCTTACAACGACAACCTGCTCTATGCCCCGGATTGTGCTTTAAAAAACGGCATATTTTATCTCTACTATTGTCAACCTGGGCGTGATGCGCAAGGAGTGGCAACTTCGGTGAGTCCGACGGGCCCGTTCGCCGAGGGCCAGCGTCTTAAACTGGGCGGCTTCGACCAGATTGATCCTTCCTTATTTATCGATGATGATGGCCAGGCTTACTATCTCTGGGGGCAATTCAGCCTGAAAATGGCAAAAATGAAATCCAATATGCGCGAGCTGGATCTGGCAACGTTAAAAGATAATGTTTTAACGGAAAGCGAGCATCATTTTCATGAAGGCGCCTATCTTGCCAAACGCAACGGCATGTATTACCTCGTTTACGCCGACCTGAGTCGTGCGGAAATGCCGACGTGTATTGGCTATGCCACCAGCACCTCTCCATTCGGTCCCTACACCTACCGCGGCGTTATCATTGACAATGACCACTGCAACCCGGGCAACTGGAATAATCACGGGTCGATTGTTGAGTTTAAAGGCAAGTGGTATGTGTTTTACCACCGGTCCACGCACGGCTGCAAGACTATGCGAAAAGCCTGTGTTGAGCCGATTCATTTTAATCCAGATGGCTCCATCACGGAAGTTGAAATGACCTCCCAGGGCGCCGGAGATCCCCTTGATGCTACTTCCCACATTGACGCCGAACGCGCTTGCCTATTGTATGGGAATGTGAGAATTCAGGCATTTGAGCCAAAAAACGAAGCGCTCTTCCATATTAAAAACGGTGACCGCGCTGTTTTCAAGTACATCCATTTCAGGCAAGACGTAAAAAGCATGACACTTAGAGTCGCAGCAGGTGCTGATGGCGGCAGAATTATCGTGTCCCTCGATAAGCCCTGGCACAATAAAATTGCCGATATTGATATCAGGGCATCTAAAGGGCAAATGAAATGGCAACAATTGACGTTTGACGTTAAAAACGTCACCGGTATCCATGCCTTATGGTTGCAGTTCTATGGAAAAGGGCGGGATCTTTTTGCCATTGATTGGTTAAGATTCGATTGAAATGTGTATGGGCAAGCGGAATAGCCGATTAGGGACCTGTTTCAATGACAAAGATATCTGATGGGCGGCTCTACGACTTGACATTCTATTTCGTCGTGATATATGATTTGACGAACTGGGAGGAGGGGAAAGCCCAGTTGAGAGTATCATCTCCTTCTGACGAGCCGTTAACGGAACTCTCCATCCCTTGTAACTCGAATAAAAAAAGGGAGGTAAAAAAATGGCAAAGCTGAATGTGTTGGATTGGATCGCGATGATCCTGATGATCATCGGGGGTTTGAACTGGGGCCTGGTCGGCGTGTTCAAGTTTGACCTGGTCAGGGCGATCTTCGGCGATATGACCATCATATCGCGCATCGTCTACATCCTCGTCGGCGTGGCTGCGATTTATGGCATATGGATCCTGGTCAGACTCTGTAAGAAGTAATTTCGCTGTTTATGAATATCGCCTATTCATAAGAAAAAATAACTTTTCGGTGCGGCAGGCAAGGCCGCTGCGCAGAGAGAGGAACGGAAGACCATACTTTGTCTTGAGGTTAGCTCTTTCTGTCGTGCCGGATCGCATACTCCACAGCGGCTTGAGCATGGAGCGCAGTTGTATCGTAAAGAGGAATTTTGTAGTCTTTCTGGTTGACGATCAAAGGTATCTCGGTGCAACCGAGAATCACGCCTTGGGCTCCCTTTTCGATCAGGTTGTGTATGATGGCTTTGAATTTGTTTTTAGAAAGCTCCTTGACCTTCCCGAGACACAGTTCACTGTAAAGAATGTCATGAATAATCTGTCTTTCCTCTTCGCTTGGGATTAACACTTCAAGCCCATATTTATCTTGCAGTCTTCCTTTGTAAAAATCCTGCTCCATGGTGAATTTGGTGCCCAGGAGTCCAACCCGGATTTGCCCCTTCGCTTTGATGGCCTCGGCCGTCACGTCCACAATGTGCAAAAGGGGAATGTGGATGGCAGACTGAACCTCATCGGCCATCCTGTGCATGGTGTTGGTGCAGATGAGCAAAAAATCTGCACCCGCCCTTTCCACGTTTCGGGCAGCAGAGATCATCAACTGTGTCAACAGACCCCATTGACCTTGATGTTGGAGTCTTTCCACCTCCTCAAAATCCACTGAATACAGAAAACATTTGGCCGAGTGGAATCCGCCCAGCTTTTTTTTCACCTCCTCATTGACAATGCGATAGTATTCCAAAGTGGATTCCCAGCTCATCCCGCCGATCATGCCGATGGTTCTCATGTTATCCTCCCGAGTTAAAACATATGACGAATCGCCTTACCAACAATAACAAAATACTCCCCTTTTTCCTACACAAGAATTGAAACCGTCTCTAAATCCGAATGCCGGCATTCGGATCTCTTTCAGAATTGAAAATCCAAATGCTGACGTCCAGAATCCGAAGAGAATCCTTCCTTTTTTGCTGATGATAAGGATGATCCCTTTTGAGATGTCGATAAGAAATCTGTATTTAGCTTCGCTTTTCCTCAGAGCTTCTTCTGTATTCTTGGTATGGACGTCGCTTCAGAGTTCATGAGGACCAAGGAGAAAGCGCCAGTCGCCCCTGCCCCGGCCTTCTCCGCTTTTCTCTTCTTCGTCTGGGCTCCTCATTCTGACGATGATTTCTGTTAAAGCGTCGCGCCACTCCACTGATCAGACAAAGCTCTCTTTTCGAAAATAATAGCGGAAAGTTATTTAGCATTTTCGTCTATTATTTATGCCTGATTAAAAAAAGTTTAACAATACTCTTTAGCGATGATTTTAGGGATGGATAACTCGCTTTTTTTCTCACCCGGAAAGACTAGATACTGTAAAAAGTCAGGCAAAATATGGAGTCAGAGTCTTGCCGAGAATCTTTCTTGAGCGAGAGGCAAGAGGATTTAAAGAACGGCTTTTCAATCAAAAAATGAGCATGGCCAGCTTGGTCACCGTGTAGGCGATAAGTCCGCAGAAAGGAAAGGTTAATATCCAGGCTGTGACTATCTCTCCTCCCACTCCCCAGCGAACCGCAGAAAATCTCCGTGTGGCGCCAACGCCCTCTATGGCTCTATTGATGATATGGCAGGAAGAAGCGTTAGGATTTGAGGCGTCATCAGATAATCTTGAGGATTCTTCCTTAGGATTTTTGTTTGAGTTTCTGTCGAGTGTATTCGACAAGGCCTCCGGCTTTAAAGATGAGCATAGCCTGTTCGTTCCAGGATGGGAAAGAAAATTCCTGAGATCCGAGAAGGATCTTGCCCTCGGCCAGGTTGATTTTCATCTCAAGGTTTGTCAGCCTGGAGCCTTGCTTGGCTGTCTTATCAATTGCAGCCTCGACGACTTCTGGGCATTCGATCACAGCCAGGGCAGAGTTTATGGCATTCCGGTAGAAGAGACGGGCGAATGATTTGGCGACAACAGCGTCCACTCCGGCATATTTAAGGGAAGTCACAGCCTGCTCCCGGGACGAGCCGCAGCCAAAATATTTTCCCGCCACAACGATATCGTGCCTTCTCACCTGTTTGGCAAATTCGCTGTCATAATCCTCCATGGCATGCTTGGCCTGCTCTTCAGGCTTGAGAGGCTCGTAGGTGTATTTTCCGGGGTAGATGAGGTCTGTGTTGATATCGTCGCCCTTGAAAATCCAGACTCTTCCCTGAAAGACCATCTTATGCCTCCGCAGTAATGTGTCCGGCCAGGGCTGATGCGGCCACAGTGGCCGGGCTGGCAAGATAGATTTCTGTATCTTCTTTGCAGCCCATCCTTCCCTTGAAATTGCGGTTGGCGGAGCTGATGCATTTTTCTCCCGGAGCGAGGACTCCACCGTAAGCTCCCAGGCACGGTCCACAAGAAGGCACGGCGACTTCTGCGCCGGCCGCGACAAGCTTTTCCACATAGCCCAGTTTCAATGCCTGGCGGAGCACCTCCTGTGAAGCCGGGTAGACGAGCAGACGGACGCCAGGAGCGATTTTTTTCCCGCTGACCATCTCTGAGGCAATCTTCAAGTCGTCCAGCCTGCCGTTGGTGCAGGTTCCCAAAAAAGCAACGTCGATTTTAATTTTCTGAAGCTTCTTGACCGGATGGACGTTGTCGACTTTGTGGGGACAGGCAATCTGGGGCTCCAGATCGCTGAGGTCATATTCCAGGACTTTTTCATACTCTGCATCATTATCGGCATTGAGAGGCTCATACTTTTCTTTGACTCTTCCTTTGAGCCATTCGCGTGCTGTCTCATCAAAAGGAAAAATAGCTGCTTTTGCACCCATCTCTGCTGAAAGATTGCAGACAGTCATCCGCTCGCTCACCGACATTTTTTTGACGATATCGCCGTAGAACTCTACGGATTTATAGTTGGCGCCGTCAGCGCCGATCTGGCCGATGATAAAAAGGATGACATCCTTAGCATAAACTCCTTTTCGCAGCTTTCCGTTAAGGACAATTTTTATCGTCTGCGGCACCTTGAGCCAGGTCTCGCCGATGGCCCAGACGCTGGCTGTCTCTGTCCGGCCGATGGCTATTCCTGCTGCTCCAAAAGCGCCGTGAGTGGTTGTGTGGGAATCAGAGCCGAGGATGATGACGCCAGGAATAACATGACCGAACTCAGGCAATACCTGATGGCAGATGCCCACCCCGCAGTCATAAAAATTTTTAATCCCCTGCTCGTGGACAAAGTCTCTGATAATTTTATGATTCAGTGCTTTTTTCTCGTCAGGTGGAGGGACAGCATGGTCTAAGGCGATGAAAACGCGGCCAGGGTCCCAGACCTTTTTCGCTCCGGTTTCTTTGAATATTTTGGAGATGGCTGCCGAGTTGTCGTGCGACAGGATGCAGTGAGGAGAAACAAAGACAATCTCTCCTTGTTTGACTTTTTTCTCGCCGGATGCCCTGGCGATTATTTTTTCGATCAAAGTCTGTCCCAAAGTTTCACCTCAAAAAAACTTCAGAAAAGGGGACAGGCCCCATTTTTAACAGTAAGGCATTAAAAATCATTGCATTGTCCTACGAGCGATCAAACTGAGCTTGGCCTCCTTTTGTAATTGCGAGCCCAAAGGGCGCGGCAATCTCTTTAAAAGGGATTGCTTCGCTTCGCTCGCATAAGACTGCTAGGTCGCTACGCTTCTCGCGATGACATCCGTCAGCTCGCCAGAAAAAGGGGATTGTCCCTTTTTTTAGATAACTCTGTAGACGACATCGATCACTGTTCCGTCGACCCATTGGACGGCAGCCACAACGTGCTCTCTGTCGACCTCTGGAGGTGAGGGCGGGCCTCCGCAGATTTTCTCCACCTCTTCCTTGATCTCTTTGATCGGCCTTAAAGGCAGGCTCGATTTTTTGAGCGCTTTGAGCAAATCCTTGCGCCGCGGGTTTATTGCGATCCCTTTCTCAGTGACAACCACATCGACGAGTTCACCCGGTCCGCACAACGTCGTGACCCGGTCGACGATAACCGGGATTCGGTCGCGGAAGGAAGGCACGGCCAGGATTGTGCATTTGGAAAAGAGGCAATCCTGCCATCCGCCGATGCCATGGAGGAGCATCCCGTCAGAATGGGTGACGACATTGGCGTTGAAGTCAACGTCAATCTCCGTTGCCCCGAGCACAACCGCATCGACCATGCTGGCAAAGTTGCCTTTGCCGTGATAGTTGTAGCTGGTGAACGGGCTGGTGTTGACATGGTTCGGATTCTCTCTCATCGAGCGCACGCCCTCCAGGTCAAAGGTCTGGCCGTCAAGGATAAAATCGGTCAAACCTTCTTCCAGCAGCTCAACCAGATATCTTGTGCTGCCTCCTCGCACAAACCGGGCTTTGACATTGGCTTCCTTCATGTATTCTTTCAAATACATGACAAAGGCTAAGGCCGTGCCGCCTGCGCCCGCCTGGAACGAGAAGCCATCTTTCATGATTCCTGCTTCTTTGATGAAGCGGGCCACATACTCTGCGATCAGAAGCCTGGCCGGACTGCGGGTGATCTGGGTTGTCCCGGAAATAATCTTGGACGGGTCACCGATTTCGTCCATGACAACCACATAATCCACATAATTGCCGTGAATCTGCCAGGGAACGCAGGGAAAGGGAATGAGATTATCGGTGACGATGATGACCTTATCCGCATACTGCGAGTCGGCAAGCGCAAATCCCAACAGACCGCAGGCGGATTTCCCGAGCAGGCCGTTGGCATTTCCGAAGGGGTCTGCCGCAGGCGCAGCGATGACCGCGATGTCGATATGCACCTCTCCGTCCTGGACACTTCTGTATCTTCCGCCGTGGGAGCGCAGAACGCCCTGGCCTCTCATCTTTCCCCGCGAGCAGAATTCGCCCAGCGGCCCGTTCATGCTCCCTTCGATGTGATGGACAACGCCTGCTTCCAATTGTTTGATAATCGGCTCATGGCAGGGGAAAGAGGCGCTGGGAAACCATCTCAGATTCTTGATCCCCATTTGTGCGGCCGCGTCAAAAATCTGGTTGGCCACTTTATCGCCATCGCGAAAATGATGATGCGTGGAGATGGTCATTCCGTTTCGGATTCCTGCCCGCTTGAGCGCTTCTTTAAGGCTCGGGACAACTTTGTTGCCATCCCTCGGATATCTGGCGCAGGAGACAATTGGAGGCGAGGCTTTGCGGCCCCTGGGAATGTATTTTCCAACACCCTTATAGCGTATTGCTGGCTTCCCGTTTATATTTTGTGGAATCTTACGGCCGGCTGCATTAGTTTTTCCCTTCATCCTTGTCTTCCTCCTTCCAGTTGGCAGAAATCTGTTTATTCTGGATGGCAAGGTCTAGTATTCTCTCAGCCCGTTTCACCACTGGCGGGTCGATCATCTTGCTTCCCAGAGCCACAACTCCACTTTTCTTTTTCCGGGCTTGTTCAAGAGCCAGGAATATTTTCTTGGCGCGCTCGATTTCTGTCTCGGTGGGGGCAAAAGCTTCGTGGACAATTCTGATCTGGCCAGGATGGATGCAGCCTTTCCCTTCGAACCCGAGTGACTTGGCTTCAAGCGAGCTTTGCCTCAAGCCTTCCTCATCGGCGACATCGGAAAAAACACTATCGATCGGCTGAATGCCGGCTGCCCTTGCAGCCAGCACGACCTGAAGCCTTGCTAGGTAGCTTTCCCTGCCTTCCAGAGTTCGCTCGGTGCCGATATCAGCCGTGAAGTCTTCAAGCCCGATGGCAAGGGCTACATTGTTCGGAGAAGCTGCAGCTATCTTGTAGGCGTTGATCGCACCCAGAGCGCTCTCGATGATCGGTAACAGGAATATCTCATTTTTGACTTTATGGCGGGAGCGCAAAGCCTGGGTATATGTCTCGACATCTTTCACCGCTTCGTCGTCCTCGCATTTGGGAATGAGTACAGTGTGCACGCCATGGGGGATAATGTATTCGAGGTCTTTGATTCCTTGAGGAAGCTGATTGATGCGCACCATCCTTTCTGCGCCCATAAAATCCACCTCACGGAGCGCATTCCTGACTATGAATCGAGCCGACTCTTTTTCCGGAGGTGCCACAGCATCTTCCAGGTCGAGGATGACGCCGTCAGGTTTGTAGAGCCCGGCATTGATGATCAGCCGTGGCTGGTCGCCAGGAACATAGAGGCGGCTGCGCCGTGGTCTGTCCCGCTTTACCTGATAGAGATTTTTGGGGATGACCGGCTTTACAAATTCCTCTTTTTTCTGAGGGAAGAGCTTCTTCACCGCAGCCTCAATCCTTGCTGTCAGGACAAAGGGAAGGCTGCCGCTGTCTTCGAGGGACAGATGGGCATTTTCGATTCCGAAGAATTTCATCATCTCCTCTGCCGTTTCCCTGATGGCCTTGCCGTACAAGGATTCAACTTTGCTCTTGAGCTCGATCTTGAGTCCGCCTTTCTTCTTGAGTTCAAGGCTGACCCAGCAGTCTGACGGAGTCTCTCTTTTTCCGGCCTCAGCTCGATTGACCATCTCGCACCTCCAGGTTTTTTCCTGTCTCGAATATCCTATATCGGAATCTTTAACGTGTAAATAGAATGATCTGCGATGAAATCGTCTTTTTCGCAGATCGAAAATACTCTTTTCTCAATCACCTCGCCTGGTCCCGTTGACTTTGCTGGTTTTTTTTAATTTTCTCTTTCAATCAATATAAACTTATTTCAGGAGACCGCCGCGGTGATAAATCTCAAGCTGGATTTTGGAAAAAGCTATAGCTTTGATCGTTTCGCCTGTGGAAAGTTTTTTGATTTTGCCGCTGAGAAAATCGACCTCGACCTCGTCCCCGTCTTTTAGTTTCAATTTCCGGATATCCCCGGCAGCCATCACCGGAAACCCGGAGTTTATGGCATTCCTTTCGTAAATGGCTCCGAAGGATTCGGCGATGACCATCCCCACTCCAAGGGCTCTGAAGCAGTCGACAGCCTGCTGACGGCTGGAGCCGCAGCCAAAGTTCTTGCCCACGACGATGATATCGCCCTTATTCGCCTTTTGCGGAAAATCCTGCCAGCCCTCGAGGTTGCTGAAAGCATACTGCCCCATCTCCTCGACTTTTGTCACAGTCAGGTATCTGTTGTGATAGATCATATCGGTGTCGATATTATCCTTTAAGACAACCCAGACTCTCCCCTGGATTTTGGTCGGCTTTTCTGTATATTCCTCAGGGCGTTCGCCCGCAGGCTCTTCTTTTCTTTTAGAGATAACAAATACTGAGGGCGATTCCGGAATGTTGTCCGCAGCGGTTATATGTCCGGCCACAGCCGAGGCTGCGGCAGTTGCCGGCGAGCAGAGGTAAACGTCTCCTTTTCCCTGCTTTCCGGCGAAATTGCGGTTTCCGGTGCTGACCGTGACTTCACCCGGTCCGTTCTGTCCGATCTGGCCTTCGGCGCATCCGGCGCAGCCCGCATTCCCGAGAAGGGCACCGGCTTGCTTGAAGATGGCAATCAAACCTTCCTGCAAAGCCTGCTGCCAGATCCGGTCAGTGGCAGGCACGATCTTCAGGACAACTCCCGGAGCGACTTTCCGGTTTTTCAGGATCGTAGCCGCAAGGCGGAGGTCTTCCAGGCGGCCGTTGGTGCAACTTCCGATAAAAGCAGAGTCAATCTTTCGGCCCTGAACTTCTTTGAGCGGGACGACATCCTCCGGATGACCCGGACGGGAAAGAAGCTGGCCTAAATGGTCGATATTTATTTCTATCGTTTTTGCGTACTCAGCGTCCTTGTCAGCATAAACAGGCTTAAAACCCCTTCGGCCTGCTTTTTTCGAGGAATTGATGATTTCCTCGCTCGGCGGGAATAAGCCGCAGATTCCTCCCATCTCGGTCGTCATCGAAGCAATGGTGATCCTGCCTGAAAGCCCCAGCTCCTCACAGTAATTTCCATAATATTCCGAGGCAAAGCCCAAAATCCCGTTTGCGCCCAGCTCTTTGAGGACTGCCAGAACCGCATCCTTGGGTGTAGCCAATGCCGACGGATTGCCTTTGAGAATGATCTTGACTGTGGCCGGGACTTCAAACCAGACCTTTCCCTTGGCGAAAGCATAGGCGATGTCCTGGTCGCCCATGCCCTGGCCAAAAGCGCCGATAGCGCCGACCAGGTTGGCGTGGGAGTCTGTGGAGACCAATGTTTCTCCGGGAAGAACAAGGCCTTCGTCGATGGCCAGGTGGGTTCCGATGCCGGCATCGATATCGTAGACTTTTATCCCGTTTTTGCGGGCGAATTCCCGGCAGAGCTGCTGGTTGACCGCATACTTCTGCACGCATCCGCCCGGGTTGCAGTCGAAAGTGAAAAATGTTTTTCCAGGGTCAGCTACGGCAAGATGGTTGTCCTCTAAGTTTTTGACGACATTGGCGCCGCCAAAATCACGGGCGATTCGTGTGTCCACCATCATATCAGCGATTTCGCCCGGACTTACGCTCTGGCCGCAGTGATTGGCTATGATTTTTTCGATGATCGTCTTTCCCATCTTATTTTTTCCTGAACTCAATCAAACGATGAGAAGCCCTTTTTCCAGCATGACCATCGGATCAAAGGTGGCAAAGTCAGCCTGATGGATGAGAACAGTCTCGATTCTCTGCGGACGGCCTTCGCCTTCTTTGGCATGACAGGCCACGATGTTGACAATCTCATCCGGCAGTCCTGCCTTGGCGACAAGGATAGCTCCGGACACCGGATGGCGGGCGCACTTCCCGCTGCGGCTTTTTTTGTATTTTCCGTCTTTTGTCTTCTCGAATTCCAGGAGCTTACCCACATCATGAAGCAAGCCGCCGGCAGCGAGCCAATCCATATTAATCTCGAAAGGCATTTCCCTGTAGTTTTCCACCATGGCTTTGGCCAGGCCTATGGCGCCCTCAGTCACGGCGATTGTATGCTCGACCAAGTTTATTCCCTTTGTCTGAGTGAGAAGAGTGAAAGGAATTTTTTCCAGATCGCCAGTCATCCAGCCGCCTTTTTTGGCGGCCTCAACCCAGACTTCGACAACTTTTTTCCTCAGATCAAGGTCTTTGATTTTTTTAAGCTGCTGGCTGAATAATTTTTCTATTTTTTCTTTCATTTCTAGCCTCTAAAATTATATCTTCGAATCGGCATCTCATGCCCTCGAAATTCTTTCATTCTCCTTTCGCTTCGCTCTATCCATAAAGCTCAGCGCAGAACGCCAGGATCACAATTTGGCGATTATAGCCTTTGTCATTTGCTCTGTTGAAGCTGCCCCCTTGGAAGTGACATCAGGCCCGCCGACAAGCCGCAGCATGTCATAGGTGCGCACCTTGCCCTCAGCGATAATGGCTGCGATGGCCTCGCTGATTTTTTTCGCTTTCTCGTCTTCGCCCAGGTACTCGAGCATCAGGCAGGCGCTCAAGATCATGGCGACCGGATTGACGATCGAAGGCTTCAGTTTCTCGTATTTTGGGGCAGAGCCGTGGGTTGGCTCGAAAATGGCGCATTTTTCTCCGATGTTGGCGCTGTTGGCAAATCCCAGGCCGCCAACCAGGCCGGCAAAGGCGTCGCTGACGATGTCGCCGAACATATTTCCCGAGACAATCACTCCATAGTCCTCAGGGTTTTTGTTGAGCCACATCATCTGGGCATCGATATTGGTTTCCCAGAGGGAAATCTCCGGGAATTGCGGCGCGATTTTAAGAGCCTCCTCCCGCATCATCCCTGAAGTCTCGCGGATAACGTTCGGCTTCTCGCA
>CAZJYC010000046.1:0-19515 GCA_964550165.1 uncultured Eubacteriales bacterium | reverse complement strand
AGGGACGGAAACCAGCTCCTCCATTCCTCACTCTATCAAATCTCTTTTCTCATCATGGGGAAAAAGATGCTTCCATTGGAAAGTCGGACGATGACAAAAAGCGTAAAAAAAGAAACCCCTGAGCAAATCGCCAAGCTTGCGCTGTCCTTGATCAGAGAGAAGGCGGACCCCGAGACGGCCACACAGGCACAACGATATTTCAAAGAATCCGTTAAGATTTATGGGCTCCCGGCTGATGCCGTGCGCGCGCTGGCCAAAGAAATTTACGCAAGAATAAAGCCATTCTGGACCGTGGAGGATGCCCTCGAGCTGTGTGAGATTCTCCTCCCCAATCCCTATCTCGAAGCCAAGGGCCTGGCGACTCTTCTCCTTCTGAGATACAAGCACGATTTTCCCGAGAAACTATTCTCGAAAATTGAGGGCTGGTTGTCCTCGAATTACTGCGACAACTGGGCTTCGGTCGATTCTCTCTGCCCGAATGTGATGGATTCCCTTCTCTTGAGGTACCCGCAGCTTCAAGCGAAGATAATGGGATGGCCTTTTTCGCGCAACAGGTGGGTGCGCCGGGCAGCCTCTGTCTCCTTCATCAGGCTGGCCCGACGGGGAAAGCTTCTCGATGAAGTCTATAAAATTGCCGAATCACTTTTCAGGGATGACGATGATTTAATTCAGAAAGCCAACGGCTGGCTCCTCCGCGAAGCGGGAAAATATGCCTCCTTCAGGCTCGAAAAATTCTTGCTCCACTATGGCCCGATTATCCCCCGGACAACCCTGCGCTATGCGATTGAAAGATTCGATAAGGAGAAAAGAAAGCGTCTTCTCTCCAGGACTCGCAAAAAGAAATAATTATCATCTGGCAACAAAAAGAAGCCGCGTTTTTTCAAGCCAACTGCCTTGAGCTTTTCTTTTAAGCGAAGGTATCACAGAATCCACGATAATATTCTGCATCAATGGGTTGGGAAATCGCTGCAGCGACCATAGCAGATTTAGCCTTCGGAGTTCTCTCTTTAAAAAGTTACCCGCGGAGGCTAAGCGGTGAAAAAACCGTTTGAAGCCTGAGCGGGCACGGTTCCTCGACCGAAGGGAGAGGAGAGCGAAGCCTGAAACCGAGCGGGATTTGCCTCGCTGGGGCAAAGCCCGCGTGTTTTCGAACCGTTTAGCCGGAGCGTTCTGCAGCCGCCGAGAAGAGCGAACGGAGAATAGCGTTAAAAATCTGCTGGGGAGCAAAGAGATTTCCCAAACCATCTATAGCTGAAATGATGATACTTTTTTCTTAAGCAGATGCCCTTGTCTCGTTTTCGGTAGTGTGCTATATTCAACAATTCTTTTTTGCATTTTTTGATTCGCAATAAAAGGAGGCACCATGAAAACAAAGGTTTTCTTATGTCTTTTCTCTGTTTTGGCTATATTTTCTTTAATCTCCCTTGCCACTCAGGAGGCGCGCGTTCTTCGTTTCCCGTCCATCTCTGGGGGCGAGATCGTGTTCAGCTACGCGGGCGACCTTTATCTGGTTTCCTCCAAAGGCGGTGTAGCCAGGAAGCTGACCAGCCACAGGGGCTTTGAGGTTTTCCCCCGCTTTTCTCCAGATGGAAAATACATTGCTTTCACCGGCGAGTATGACGGAAACCGGGAAGTTTACCTCATGCCCAGCGAAGGAGGAATTCCCAGGAGGCTGACCTACACACCTACGCTCAGCCGGGATGACGTTTCAGACCGGATGGGGCCGAACAATATCGTCATGGCCTGGACGCACGATAACAAACACATCGCTTTCCGCTCTCGAATGCGGGAGTGGAATGATTTTAACGGACAACTGTATCTGGCTTCTGTGGAGGGAGGAATCCCGGAGCAGCTTCCTCTACCAAGAGGAGGATTTTGCTCCTTTTCTCCAGACGACAGGAAGATGGCCTACAACCGGGTATTCCGTGAATTCCGGACCTGGAAGCGCTACCGGGGCGGGATGGCTGACGACATCTGGATCTACGACTTTGAGACAAAGAAAGTCGAGAATATCACCAACGATCCGGCTCAGGATATCATCCCCATGTGGAGCGGAAACAAAATATATTTCCTCTCCGACAGGGATGAAGACAAACGGATGAACCTCTATGTCTATGATTTGGAGAGCAAGAAGACAAAAAAACTGACAAACTTTTCCGATTTCGACATCAAGTTTCCCAGCCTCGGGCCTGAAGCCATTGTTTTTGAAAATGGCGGATACATCTATCGGTTTGACCTGGCCACAGAGAAGGCTGAAAAAGTGACGGTGAACATCTCCGAAGATATGCCTTCCAGCCGAACCCGGATTGAGAAAGTCAGCGACAGGATCACCAACTATGAAATTTCGCCTGACGGGAATCGAGCCCTTTTCGGCGCGCGCGGCGAGATTTTCACAGTGCCTGCAAAATACGGGAACACGCGCAATTTGACCAACACCTCCAGCGTTCATGAGCGAAACTCCAAATGGTCGCCTGACGGCCGCTGGATTGCTTACATCTCTGATACCAGCGGAGAGGATGAAATCTACATCATGCCTCAGGATGGCTCAGGAAAGTCCCAGCAGCTGACCACAGGAGCCGATACCTACAAATATGAGCTGAGCTGGTCGCCGGATTCCAGGAAAATTCTCTGGAGCGACAAACTTTTGCGTCTCAATTCGGTGGAGGTGGAAACCAAGAAGGTTGTCCAGGTTGCCAAGGCCAGCCGCTGGGAGATACGGGATTATGCTTGGTCTTCAGACAGCAACTGGATTGCCTACGCCAGGCCTGAAGCGGATGCGATGATGAAAATTTACCTTTATGACTGCAAGAGCGAGAAAGCCTATGAGGTTACAGAAGGCTGGTACAATTCCTATTCCCCATCTTTCAGCTCAGACGGAACATATCTCTTTTTCGTTTCTGACAGAGACTTCAACCCTGTTTACAGCCGCGTGGAATGGAATTTCGCCTATCTTTCCATGTCGAGAGTCTATCTGGTTACACTTTCCAAGGAAGTGAAGTCCCCCTTCGAGCCCAAAAGCGATGAAGTGTCTTTGAGAAAAGAGCCTGAAGAAAAACCGGAGAAGAAAGCAAAAGAGAAAGCCCAAAAATCCCCGGAGACAGAAGGCCGGGTCAGGGTTGACCCGGAGGGGCTGAAAGACCGCATCATCTCCCTGCCTGTAGAGGTTGCGAATTACTGGCAGATCACATCTGTGGACAACAGGGTTTATTACATGAAACGAGGGGACAGGGATAGATCAGCTTCCTTGAAAGTCTATGACCTCAAAGAGCTCAAAGAGACAGACCTTGGAGAAATCAACGGCTATGAAATCTCAGCGGATAAAAAAAAGATGCTGGTCTCGCAAGAAAGGTCATATGCGATCATCGACCTGCCGCAAGCCCCGGTTAAAATTACTGATAAGCTGGATCTTTCGGCTATGGAAATGACTCTGGATTTGAAAGAGGAATGGAACCAGATTTTTAACGAATGCTGGCGGCAGATGAAATATTTCTTCTACGCTCCCAACATGCACGGGGTGGATTGGGAGTTGATGAAAGCTCGTTACCAACCTTTGGCGGAAGCTGTCCAAAGCCGGGCCGATTTGACCTATGTCATTGGAGAGATGATCGGAGAGTTGAATGTCGGCCATACCTATGTTGGGGGCGGAGATATTCCCCAGGTGGAGAGGATTGATGTTGGAATGCTGGGGGCCGAAATCGTTCGCGACGAAAAAACAGGTTCCTACAGAATCTCGAAAATCCTGAAGGGCCAGGATTGGGACAGGTCGCTTCGCTCGCCCTTGACTGAGATCGGAATCGGGATTAAAGAAGGGGATTATATCCTTGCCGTCAACGGCAAACCCACAAAGGCCATGACCGACATTTACGAAGCGCTGCTCAATACAGTCGGCAAGCAGGTAACAATCAAAGTGAATTCTGTTCCCGAAGAGAAGGGGAGTCGGGAGGTTGTTGTCCTTCCCGTCAGGAATGAGCTCCCACTCTATTATCACAACTGGGTCCAAAGAAACATCGAGAAAGTCGAAAAGACCACCGGGGGAAAAGTCGGCTATATCCACATTCCAGATATGGGTCCTCAAGGATTGAACGAGTTTGTGAAACATTTTTATCCCCAGCTCCGCAAAAAGGGACTCATCATCGATGTCCGTGGGAACGGAGGAGGGAACGTTTCTCCGATGATTATCGAGCGGCTGCGGCGGGAGATAGCCATGGTCGACATGTCTCGGGATACAGTTCCCCGCCCTGACCCAGAGCAAATCTTGATCGGACCAAAGGTCTGTTTGATCGATGAATTTTCAGCCTCGGATGGAGATATTTTTCCTTATCGGTTCAAGAAGTATAAACTTGGATTGCTCATCGGGAAGCGAACATGGGGAGGCGTTGTCGGGATTCGCGGCTCATTACCCTTGGTCGACGGAGGCTATTTGATGAAACCTGAGTTCGCCTCTTACAGCGTGGACGGAGAAGAATGGATTATCGAAGGCATTGGCGTCGAGCCTGATATCTATGTGGACAATGACCCGGCCAAGGAATATTCCGGGATTGATGAACAGCTCAACAAAGCCGTTGAAGTCGTCCTGGAAGAACTGAAGACAAAGGAGAAAGAGCTTCCTTCGATTCCACCCTATCCGAAGAAGGATAAGTGAGTTCTGAAGGGCAGAATGACAAAAAAAGGATGATACTTTCACAGAAATGGCAAAAGTGAGCTGTTTGTCTTGCGGTGCGACGAACAACTATCCTGAGGCCGTCCTTGGAAAAAAGGTCGTCTGCGGCCGATGTCGGGGCTTTCTACCCGAGCCTGGCACAATCCTTGAGCTTTCTCCTGAGCAAGCCCTGAGGTTTTTTATGATTTCCAGGCTTCCGATTCTGGTCGATTTCTATTCGCCGACCTGTGCCCCATGCCTGGCCATGCACTCCGTCGTGGAGAATCTTGCCAGGAGAAGGGCAGGAGAGATCATGGTGGTCAGGATTAACGTCGGCGCGCATCCTCAGCTTGGAGCTCGATTCAAGATTCAGGCGGTTCCGACTTTCGTCATTCTGAATAAAGGCCGGGAAATCGGCCGGACCGCCGGCGCTCAGTCTGAAGCAGATTTTGCTCTCTGGGTGGCAAGCAGAACTTGAGCTGATATTTCCATTTTTCGGCGAGTTCTGCGACTAAATTTCTAGATGTCTTTCTATAGTATTATTCTATCCAGGCGATCCATTCGCCAGTTCCTGCCAAAACCTCTTCCAAGGGACTTCTTGGAAAAACTCGTTAATGCGGCACGGCTTGCTCCCTCAGGCGCCAACCTGCAACCGCTGGAATTTCTCGTTGTCGATGACGCCGATCTTAAAAAAAGGCTCTTTCTCTGTCTGAAATGGGCAACGTACATCGCTCCTCAGGGCGATCCTAAGCCAGGGAACGAGCCTGCAGCTTACATCGTCATCTTAGTCAATTTGCGTGTTAAAGATAAAGATTATGAATATGATGTCGGGGCAGCAGTTGAAAACATGATCCTGGCAGCGTGGGCAGAGGGCGTCGGGAGCTGCTGGGTTGCCTCGGTGGAGAGAGCTAAAGTGCAGAAAATATTTAAGATTTCCCTTGATTTTCGAATCGATTCTGTGTTAGCTTTAGGATTCCCCGCTGAGGAGTCCGTTCTCGAAGAGATGGAGGATTCTCCGAAATACTGGAAAGACAGTAAGAAACGGCTTCATGTCCCTAAAAGAAGGCTAAAAGACATCATCCATTATAACAGCTTTTAGCCACGGGAAGGAGAAGGGATGCGATCTCTGGGTATTGTCTTGCTGGTCGGCGGCTTTCTGATCAAGATGTTCACATTCTTATCCAATGTCAGCTGGATAGCTATCGGCTTGGGCGTAGCGGTCGTCATGATCTCTTATTTGAGCAGAAAGAAATAAGAGCTTCGGCTCTTATTCGCCGGCCACTGTCATTTCAGCGATTTTGATGGTGGGGCCTATGACAGGGCTCATGAAATCAAGATCGTTCCCGACCACTTCCACAGCATTCAAGATTTCCCCAAGATTCCCTGATACGGTGATCTCCGAGACAGGGTAGGAGATTTCTCCTTTTTCGACCCACAGGCCGAAGGCTCCTCGGGAGATATCCCCGGTAATCGGGTTAAGGCCATGTCCGAGAGTCCTGGTCAAGATGAGGCCCTCATCTAGGGTGGCAACAATCTGTTCTGGTGTGGTCACGCCGGCCTTAAGGTAAAAGTTTGTAGGGCTGACCCCTGTCCCGTCGCAATTTCCCGTGGAGACCAGCTGTAGCTTCCGGGCCGCATACGTGTTGCAGAGATAGTTCCTGAGGACTCCCCTGTCGATGACAACCGTTTTCTGGCAGGGTACCCCCTCAGAATCGAAAGGTCTTGTTCCCAGCCCGCCCGGCATAAGGCCGTCATCGCAGACAGTGATGTTGTCGTTGGCGACTTTTTCGCCGAGCTTGTCGACGAGAAAAGAAGTTTTCTGGTAAATGGACACTCCGGAGACGCAGGCAAAAAGCATGCCAAGAAGCCAGGACGTCATCATCGGTTCAAAGATAACAGGAACGTTGCGTGATTTTATTTTCCTGGGATTTAGCTGTCTGACGGTCCTTTCAACGGCTTTTTTGGCCACGGCTTCAGGCGGGTCGAGTTCCCTGAAAAATCTTTTTACTGAAAACCAGGAATCTTCCACCCTGTTATCCGTATCGCCGGCTTGGAGCCCCACACTGAGGCTGCAGAATGTTTGGTCGTATTCCTGGAGAAAGCCGTTGGAGTTAGCCAGGATTATCTTGATTTCTTTGGTTTCAAAGCTGGACCCGTGGGAATTGGTGATTCTTCGATCGGCAAGGGCGATTTTTTCCGTCTCCACGGCCAGAGCAATCTTCTTTTCTGGGTCAAGCTCCCCAATTTCAGGGTCAAAAAGCTTTAAAGAAGGAATATACACCCGGATCGGAGATAAAGGAGGAAGCCCGGAATTCTCGTCAAAGCTGGCCAGGCTTGCTCGCTTTATGGCATTGGTCACAAGCCTCTGAAGCGTTTCTGTGGATAAGTCTGAGGAGGAAACGAAAGCCGTTTTTTTGTCCTTGATGATTTTCATGTCCAAGGATCTGGAACTAGCCTCGAGAAGTTTCTCAATTTTTCCAAATCGAACATCCACAGCGAATTCATAGCCGTCCACGATGGTGATTTCCACTTCGTCCGCGCCGTTGACTTTTCCAAAAGCAACAAGGCTTTCGGCCAGCTCCTTAAGCCTGATCGGAGTCTCTCGTCTCACTTTTGTCCTCCCACAGTCATCTTCACAATTTTTAGAGTGGGGCAGCCGTCAGTCACGGGAACGGACTGGCCCTCCTTTCCGCAGGTTCCAGTCGGGAGGCTGAATCGAAGATCATTGCCGACCATTTCGATATTTTTTAAGATATCGATATTGGTGCCGATCAGAGTGGCCTGCTTGACGGGAGCTGTAAGCCTGCCCTCCTCGATGAGATAGCCTGAACTGACAGAAAAGGTGAACTTTCCCGAGTCTTCCACTTGGCCTCCCTGGAATTTATGCGCGTAGAACCCTTTTTTTACTGACCTCAAGATTTCTTCCGGAGAGTATTTTCCCTTATCGATAAAGGTATTGCTCATCCTGGGGATGGGGATGCAGCTATAGTCCTCTCTTCGGCCGTGTCCGGTCAGCAGCTTGTTCATCAATCTGGCTGAGAGCCGGTCCTGAAGCATGCCAACCATTTTGCCTTTTTTGATCAGAATCGTCTTTTTCGGGATTGTGCCCTCATCATCGATGTTGTAAGAGCCGCGGGCATGGGGAATGGTTGGGTCATCGTAGATGGTCACCTGACTGCTGGCGACTTTTTTCCCCATCTTGTCCCAGAAAATCGATGTTTTTTTCCGATTGAAATCAGCTTCCAGCAGGTGTCCGACAGCTTCATGAACCAAAACGCCGCTGTGTCCGGGAGCAAGGACAACAGGCATCTCTCCGGCTGGGGGAACTTTGGCATCGAGAAGATTCAGAGCCTCTTCGGCTGCATCTTTCGCGATCTCATCAGGACTGACTTCTTCAGAAAAATACTTCAGCCCGACTCTGCCGCCGCCCCCAGAAAAGCCAGCCTCTCTTTTGCCGTCCTTTTCGGCAATTGCCAGACAAACCAGTTTCACAAGAGGCCGGGCATCGGAAATGTGCAATCCCTCGGAATTGGCAATGGTGATGAATTGAATTTGGTCCTGGAGAGAAACTTTGACTTTGGCGATTTTCGCGTCAAATTTCTTTGCGGAATAATAAGTTCTCTTGACCAGAGATATTTTTTTCTCCAAAGATTCCTCGTGGAAATACTCGGAGAGGGGATAAAAATTATGATTCAACTTCACTGGGCTCAGCAGCGAAGTGTTTCTCGGTGTTTGCTTTGAAGCGATTGATGTTGCGGTGAGTGCAGCTTTTTTGATTTTCTCCGAAGAAAAATCGTTGGTGTATCCATACCCAGTCTGTTCGCCGGATAAAACCCTGATCCCCATTCCAAGGCTGATGCTCTCCGCAGTCTCTTTGATAATGTCCTCCTCCATGTTGATAAATGTGTAGACCCTGTATTCGAGAAAAATATCCGAGAAATCGCCTCCTCGTGAAAGAGCAATGTTCAGGATTCTTTGGAGGTCATCTCTGGAAATGTGGAAGTGGTCTTCAAAGGCTAAGGGATGGGAATTATTCATGTTTTTCTTTCCTTTACAGTTCAGGTGGCTGAAAATCAAAGAGGCGAGTCCGCCAATTCCTGCCTTGAGAAAGGTTCGTCTTTCGATCTGACCCAATGGGCTCTCCTTATGGAGTTTTTCAGAAAAAGAAACAGGATTTTCTGAAAAAAGCTATGCTTCTTGATCTTTGATTTTCAGGCATTCTTTTCTTGAGATTTTTGGTCCTGGAAAGCCGCGGCACAGCGTTTTTGAGCGTGTCTGGCTGAGACCCTTCTTTGCTTCCTCCGCGTTTCCATGAAAAATTCATGTTTATGGAGTTTTTATTTTAATAAATGCAGTGGGGAAAGGCAAATTTTGATAGCTCTCTTCCATTTTGTGTGGCTTATCTAAAAGCCTCTCCAGAGTGGCTTCGCTCCCCTTCAGGTTTTTAACGCCGTTCCCTCGCAGCCCTTCTCGGCGGCTGCGGATCGCTCCGGCTAAACGGCTCGAAAACACAACAGGCTTTCCATCATCTAGCGAAGGCAGAGTGGCGAGAAGGTCGTCTGAAAGGCTGAGCGGGCATGGTTCCTCTACCGAAGGGAGAGGAGAGCGAAGCCTTGAACCGAGCCGCTTTTGGCTCGCTGGGACAAAAGCGGCGTACCTTCGAGCCAATTTGCCGGAGCTTTCAATGGTCGCTCCGGCCATCTCTGAGAGGCTTTTTGTTGAAGATATCTCCTTCAGCCACAAAAAATGGAAGATATTTATTTTGATTAATATGGAATTTGACTGGATAAAGAGAAAAACCTATAATTTTTTTTAATGGACGAGAGTGAAATCGATGTGATTATCGAGGCAGCCCTGAAAGAGGATCTGCCTCAGGGGGATATCACTTCGGAAAACATTATCCCGACGGATTCAACGTCCAGGGCCGTCTTTATGGCTAAGGGAGAAGGAGTTCTGGCAGGGATAGAAGTTGCCAGGAGGGTTTTTCAAAAAATTGACCCTTCGGTTTCGTTCAAAAGTATTCTTGAGGATGGCCAGAGGTTCAAGAAAGGAGAAAGGCTGGCTGAGCTGCATGGCCCTTCGATTTCCATCCTGAAAGGAGAGAGGACAGCCCTGAATTTTCTGCAGAGGATGTCTGGAATTGCGACAGCCACCCGGAGATTTGTTGAGAATTTAAAAGGAACAAAAACCAAGGTTCTGGACACACGCAAGACGACCCCTGGCTTAAGATCTTTGGAGAAATACGCCGTCAGAATGGGCGGAGGATTCAATCACCGCTTCAATCTCTCCGAGATGGTGCTGATTAAGGACAATCATTTGCGGCTGGTGGGCAGCATTGCTCAGGCTGTTCAAATGGCCAGAAAAAGAGTGAATCCAGGAATAAAAATTGAGGTGGAAGCCACAAAATTGGATGAAGTGAAAGAGGCTGTTCAGGGTGGGGCCGACATGGTCATGCTCGACAACATGTCGATAGAGACGATGAAAAAAGTTGTCCGCTGGGCAAAGGGAAAAGTTCCGTTGGAGGTTTCGGGCAAGGTGAGTTTACAAAAAGCCAAAAAGATTGCTTCCCTGGGAGTTGATTTTATTTCCGTAGGCAGCCTCACTCACTCCTATAAGTCTGTGGATATCAGCCTTGAATTTTTAAACTGAACAATCATGCCGAGAGAGAAAATTCTATCCGCCGATGTTTTGGTCATCGGCTGTGGCATTGCCGGAGCCAGCGCAGCCCTGGAGGCGGCGAAGAGCGGCTTGAAGGTGATTGTCGTCACCAAAAACAAAACGCCAGAAGAATCAAACACCTATTATGCTCAAGGCGGTATCGTTTCCCTTGGCTATGATGATTATCCAGAACTTTTAAGGGAGGACATCATGGAAAGCGGCGATGGGATCAATGACCCGGCCGCAGTTGAGCTCTTGGCCAGCGAAGGGAAGAAAGCTGTCGATGAAATCCTGATCAAAGAGCTTGAAATTCCCTTTTCCAAAAGCTCGCCGGATTCTCTGGATTATGCCCAGGAAGCCGGCCACTCGCGAAGGCGGATTCTCCATGTCAAAGATACCACGGGCAAAACCATTGAGGAGAAATTCCTCGCGGCCCTGAAGGAATACTCCAACGTGACGTTCCTTGCCGATCATTGTGCTGTCGATTTGCTGACAGTCCCTCACCATTCCAGGAATCCTGTCTCTTATTACAGGGAGCCCCATTGTATCGGTGCTTATGTTCTGGACAACAAGACCAGCCAGGTAAAAAGGATTTTTGCGCCTTATGCCATCCTGGCAAGTGGGGGATGCGGCGCGGTCTATCTCTACACCTCCAATCCCAGAGGCGCCATCGGAGACGGCTATGCCATGGCTTACCGTGCAGGAGCCAGGATTGTTAACATGGAATACATCCAGTTTCATCCCACCTCTCTCTTTCATCGTGATGCGGATGGATTTTTAATCTCCGAAACAGTGAGAGGAGAGGGGGCGCGGCTCAAGACCAGAGATGGCCAGACATTCATGGAGAATTATAATAAAAAGAAAGAATTAGCGCCTCGTGACGAAGTGACACGAGCCATCTATGAGGAAATGACAAACAGCAATTCTTTATACGTTTACCTGGATCTTGTTTCTTACGCTAAAGTTGACATCAAAAAAAGATTTCCCAATATCTACAGAACCTGTTTGGAATATGGAATCGATATCACCAAGGAACCCATCCCGGTTGTCCCGGCAGCTCATTACTGCTGCGGCGGAGTCCTGGCGGATGGATGGGGGAGGAGCTCGCTCAAAAATCTTTATGCTGTTGGAGAGGTTTCCTGCACCGGCGTCCACGGCGCCAACCGTCTTGCCTCAACCTCTCTTTTAGAGGGCCTGGTCTGGGGAACGCGAGCCGCTCGACACATCATCTCCCAGGCTGATCAGGCCGTGACCTACGACCCGGCGGATATCCATGAATGGTATTATCCTGAAAAGGAAGAGGAGGTTGACCCGGCTTTGGTCAACCAGGACTGGATATCCATCCGCTCGACCATGTGGAATTATGCTGGAATCATCCGCACCAAAAAGAGGCTGGAAAGAGCCAAAGCTGACCTGGAATATCTGCATCACAGGATCGAGAAGTTTTACAAAGAGGCAAGGATGGACCCCAAGGTCGTAGAATTAAAGCATGGCATTCAGGTGGCGTTGTTGATCACCTACGCGGCTTTGGGCAATCCAGTGAGCCGCGGCGCCCATTACAGAAAAGATTGAAGCCCAATCCAGGTCAGTTATCTGCCTGCTCTCGATATCAGTGATCAAGGCCGAAGGTCCAGGTTTTTCATTCTTGTCTTTGCGGATCAGCTCAGTCTTATCGGCTCCTTTTAGCGTTACTTTGGCGATCCTTTTTCCTGAGAGGCGACAATAACCGAAATTGCTATAGCCAGTGAGATTGGGCAGATTGTCAGTGGCAAACTCGCTGGGAAACGGGTTCTACGGGCCGAATTGCGTATTCTTAATCTCATTGGTAATCCTCCGTCAATAATGTTTGAAACATTATGCAATAAAGCTTAGAGCAAAGTAAAATGAAATGTCTTGCGTTGTTCTATAAAAAGCATGGCCATAAAAATCCTTAACCAGGTTAGATTCTCACATATTTGACATTGATTTTTTCCTGTGATATGGACTACTAAAAAAAATGATAAAAATCAGACAAGAGCGAAGATAAGATCGGCTGGCTAAAAAAGGAGATCTTTTTTAATGTATGCTAAGACAGAAAAATTAAACAAACCAAGGAAGTATTTCATATAACAAGAAGAAGTGCTTCGGCTCCCAAATTTTATTAAAAAATATTTATGGAGGTTATGATGTATTGGATTAAGAAAAAACTTCTATTCATTTTTCTGGGGACATTTTTGCTGATTTTCGCAGTAAATGTTTTTTGTCAGACCAGAAAAGAAACCTCACTATGGCAGAAATGTCAGAAGCAAATAAGTACGATTGCAGATCCACAGAAAAAGATCGAAATTTATCAAAAATTTGTACGAGAACACCCGCGCAATTACTATGTTCAAGAAGCCCGAGAGAGGATTGCAGAACTTGAACAAGATCAGGAATTCAAAAAAACAGAGTCAGAAAATACGGTCAATGCTTATACGGCTTTCATAAATAAGTATCCGAAAAGCAAGCTTGTGGAGAATGCTAAAGAAAAGCTCTTAGCCCTCAACATCACATTGGCCGAAGTCGATTTCCTCATTGCCAGAGCTTTGAATACGGCAACTGCCTATGAAGAATTTGTCAAAAAATATCCTGAAAGCACCTTCACCGAGCAGGCAAACCAAAAAATCAATGAGCTTAAGAACTGTAAACTTTCTATTAGTTCTATTCCAGAAGGAGCTGATGTGTATCTTGGTCCCGGGGACTTAAGTTCATCGGTTGAAAATTCTGCACTCGGATTTTACACTCCGGAAATCTTGGTAGGCACAAAATATCTTAAAGGGAAAACGCCATTCTCGATGAGACTCGAACCAGGCGTTTATCAAATTGCCGTAATGACCAGCAATATACCTGAAAAAATACAAAAAAAATATAGCCGGGACGCAAGGCCTGGCTTGACTCGAGAGACGGTGATAATACCTTTAGAGGGTTGCATGACTACCTCTCGAGGTTCAAACGAAGAGATAGTGAGTATTTTTAGGAACCAAAAGATCGTCCGCGGGGGCAAGATTTATAGATTTAAAATCGAACAAAATGAAGAAAAGACAATCGATATTCGCAACTTATTCGAGTTTAATTAAACAAGCGATAGATATCTCTTTTATCTTCATTATGGCTAGGTTAATGAAGGCGAATAGTTGAGTGATTGATTGACTTTTATCTCTGATTGAAATATAGGCTATCGACGGATGGCAGACTTTACTGCTATCTATAGGAATCATTTCATTGAGAAGGAGGAGCGAAATGAAAGTTAAGATGGACTTCCAGGGAGGAGCCCTGGAGCTTTTTGGCTACGCTCTGCTGGCCGGCCTCATGGTCTACCTCTTTGTCGTAGGCTTGGCCTGGGGATACGCCATGCTTTTCGCCTTTATCGCCCGAAACACAAGGCTCTCTGACGGGAGCTCTATGACTTTCCTCGGCAAGGGCGGCGAGATCTGGTGGGTAGTTTTATTAATGTTTCTTTCCACGTTCCTGCCATATATTATCCTTGGAGCCTGGAGTTCACAAGAATCCCAGCTGGCCGGATTTTTCATCTTCCTAGTCATTGGCATGCTGCTGTCTTTATACTTTTCTTACCTGCTGATCAGGTGGATAATAAATTCTGTCCAGTTCAGCTGGGGCGGGCGGCTGCGCTTCAACGGCGGGTTCCTGGGCTTCTTGGGCTGGATAGTCCTGATGTATATCTCGGCGCTATTGATCATTTTGCCATTCTGGGTGCTGTCCGGTTACATCCGCTGGCTCTGCAATAATACCAGCTCGTCTGCGGGCGACCGCCTGGTCTGGACCGGTTCGGGCTGGGAGCTCCTCTGGAGGATTGTAGCGGTCTCCCTTGCCTCCATGCTCATTATCCCCATTCCCTGGGTGATGCGCTGGTTGATTCATTGGCTGATCGAAAACGTGGAGATAGAGAGGACGGAGGCGGCGGCAGCCGTGCCTTCTCCCTCGCCCGCTCCGGTCATGGCTTGATCTCCTGGCCGGGTTCTGTAAAGATAAAAGCTTAATTTAAATTTCTTCGGTTATTCCTAAAAACCTGAGATGCTTTCCTTTGACTTTTTGCTGTGGAGAAATACAGTAAGTTCATTTATAATGGTAAAATAAAAAAATTAGTGCGGAGAAAATCATGGCCGATGCGGAAAAAGTCAAAGAGACATTGAATCTCCCGCAGACAGCGTTTTCGATGAAGGCCAAGCTGTCGCAGAAGGAACCTGCGCTCATCAAAAAGTGGGAAAGGATGAATCTCTACCCGAAAATTCAGAAAAAAAGGGAGAAGAGCCCCACATTCGTTCTTCACGACGGCCCACCCTATGCCAACGGCAATATTCATCTAGGAACTGCCCTGAACAAGATACTGAAGGATTTCATCGTCAAGACCAAAACGATGCAGGGGTATAAGTCTCCTTATTTGCCAGGCTGGGACTGCCACGGTCTTCCGATTGAGATTAAAGTCGACCAGCTCCTGGGAGATAAGAAACGGGAGCTATCGATCATTGAAATCAGAGAAGAATGCAGAAAATATGCTGAAATATACATCGAAATTCAGAGAAATCAGTTCAAAAGGCTGGGCGTTTTTGGCGAATGGCAAAAACCTTATCTCACCATGGACCCTGAGTATGAAGCAGAAGTCCTCCGCCATCTCGCCGCTTTTTTTGCTTCTGGCAATGTCTTCAAAGGCAAAAGACCCGTCCACTGGTGTCCTCATTGTCAGACAGCTCTTGCGGAAGCAGAAATCGAGTATAAAGACCGCAAGTCTCCTTCGATCTACGTCAAGTTCCCGATGATTTCAGACCTCTCCCAGAAATTTCCTGCCCTCAGAGGCAAGAAAATTTCGGTCCTGATCTGGACCACAACGCCCTGGACATTGCCTGCCAATTTGGCCATCGCTTTTCATCCGAATTATGAGTATGCCGCCTTCGAGGTTGACGGAGAGGTCTTTATTGCGGCCAAGCGCTTGGTTCCTGTTATGGCCGATGAACTGGGATTCAAGAAGACCAAGATTCTAACCACCTTTTTGGGTAAGGAGATAGAAGGTTACAAGGCCCGCCATCCCTTCATCGACAGAGAGTCGGTTTTTGTTTTAGCCGATTACGTGACCCTGGACCAGGGCACAGGCTGTGTCCATACAGCTCCTGGCCATGGCTACGAGGATTATATGACGGGATTGGCTTACAACCTCGATATCTACACTCCTGTGGACAGTGAAGGGAAATTTGTGCCTCAAGTGGAAAAGTATGGAGGGATGAACGTTTTTGAAGCTAACTCAGTCATCGATGAGGATATGAAAAAAGACGGCACTCTTCTTAAAGAAAGCGAGCTTGTTCATTCCTATCCCCATTGCTGGCGGTGCAAAAATCCGGTGATTTTCCGGGCAACAGCCCAGTGGTTCATCTCCATGGACAAGGACGGTTTGAGGGAAAAGGTGCTGGATGAGATCAAGAAAGTTCGCTGGATTCCGCCCTGGGGAGAGGAGAGAATCGCCAACATGGTCAGTGCCCGGCCGGATTGGTGCATTTCTCGCCAGCGCTCCTGGGGCGTTCCTATCCCGGCCTTCTACTGTCATGACTGCGGCACCATCCTGGCCGATGAGAAAATCACCTTAAGAGTTGCTGACGTTTTTGCCAAACAAGGGTCGAACTCCTGGTTTGTGAAGAAAGCCGAAGAGTTACTTCCTCCGGGAACAAAATGTGCCCAGTGCGGCTCAAAGAAATTCAACAAGGAGAACAACATCCTGGATGTGTGGTTCGAGTCAGGAGCCAGCCACAACGTCCTGGGAAAGAGGCCCGACCTTCCCTGGCCCTCGGATCTGTATGTGGAAGGGCATGATCAGTACCGAGGCTGGTTCAACAGCTCACTGTTTGTCGGAGTCGCAGCGAAAAAAGCTTCCCCCTACAGGACCGTGATCACCCATGGCTTTGTCCTCGATGAGCAGGGAAGAGGGATGTCTAAGTCTTTGGGGAATTACATCGAGCCTGAAGAGATTATCCGCCAAAACGGCGCTGAAGTCCTCAGGCTCTGGGTGGCCATGCTCAATTACAAGGAAGATGCGCGTTTTGGGAGCGAAATTCTGCAGAGGCTGGTGGAAGCCTACCGCAAGATCAGGAACACGTGGCGGTTCATGCTGGGAAATATTTATGATTTTTTTTCGGATAGAGAAAGCGTTGCCGCCGAAGAGATGGAGCCCCTCGACAGGTGGATTTTAGCCAAAGCTGTGGAGAAGGGAAAAAGAATTTTGCAGGCCTATGAGGATTATGAATTCCATGTTGTCTTCCATGCCATCTACAATTTTTTCACCGTCGACCTGAGTTCTTTCTACCTGGATGTCATCAAGGACAGACTCTACTGTTCAGGGAAAAAGTCCGTGCTGCGTCGTTCAGCCCAGACGGCTCTCTTCAAACTCCTGCAATCGACGCTGGTGCTGATGGCGCCGATTCTTCCTTTCACCACAGAAGAAGTCTGGGGATTCCTGCCCGCGTTCAAAGGAAAAGAGGAGTCGATTCATCTTGAACAGTTCCCTGGCTTCGACGAAGTCTGGCTCGATAGGGAGCGGTTTCAGGAATGGGAGGAGCTGCTGCTCGTCCGGGATAAAGTTCTCAAAGAGCTGGAGAAGGCCCGCGAGGCCGGGCTCATCGGCAATTCCCTTGAAGCGGGCGTCACTCTATCTGTCTCTCCCTCCCAAGAGCAACTTTTGCGAAAGTACGAAAAAGAGCTTCCTTCCCTGTTTATCGTCTCTGCCGTGGAGCTTCAATCGCAGCCCGGTGAAGAGCTCAAGGTGGAGGTTGCCAAAGCGCCGGGGCAGAAATGCCTGAGATGCTGGAATTTCTCCTCATATGTTGGCACAAGCTCCGGATATGCCCACTTCTGCCAGCGCTGTGAAGAAGTGGTGAAACAGATGAATTCATGAGCCGCAGAATATCTTATTTTCTTTGGATTCTCGTCTTGCTCGCTGTCGACCAGGTGAGCAAGGCCGTTGTCGTCCAGAAGATAGCGGTTCTGCACAGCATCAGCGTTTTTCCCGGTTTTTTTAACCTCACCAACATCCGAAACAGGGGAGCGATTTTCGGCTTTTTTTCCCATTCTGAAAGCCAGCTTGTCTACGTTCTCCTCACCCTGGCGTCACTCGCAGCTCTGGGTCTGGTTGTCTTTTACTTTTTCAAGACGCCGGCCTCGGATAGGTTTATGAATATTTCGCTCTCCCTTATCCTGGCCGGAGCTCTGGGAAATCTGGCAGATAAGATTTTCAGGGGATATGTCGTCGATTTCCTCGATTTTTATGTCAAAAGATGGCACTGGCCTTCGTTTAACGTGGCCGATGCCAGCATAAGCATAGGAGCTCTCCTCCTCGTTTATGCCATATTTTTTAGAAGAAAGAGAAAATGCACCCCATCCTCTTAAAGATCGGTCCCCTAACCATCCATACCTATGGCTTTATGATGGCTTTGGGTGTTGCTTTTGCCTTGTGGTTTCTTTATGTCCAGTCCAAGTCACGCGGCCTTCAAGCCCCCCAAATGGTCGATATGGCCTTTTACACTATCATCATCGCTTTGATCGGTGCAAAGATTGCTCTTTTTATAGGAAATTTCTCCTATTTCATGAGAAGACCTGGAGAGCTCTTCAGCCTGGCTCGTACCGGCGGTGTCTTCCAGGGCGGGCTTGTTTTCGGGACTCTTTTTGCCCTCTGGTATTTCCGCAAGCACAGAATTCCGACCTGGAAAGTCGCGGATATTATCGGTCCCGCCTTAGCTTTGGGCCATGGTTTCGGACGCATCGGCTGCTTTTTTGCGGGCTGCTGTTATGGCCGGGAGTGCGCTGCACCGTGGGGGGTGATGTTCAGCAGCGAGTATGCCCATAATTTAACAGGGATTCCGATCAAAACCGCCTATGTCCATCCGGTGCTCCATCCCGTCCAGCTCTACGAATCGGCGCTGAATTTCTTGAATTTCCTTGTTTTGTTCCTGATCTTGAGGAAGAAGAGATTCGACGGCCAGGTTTTTGCCTTCTACATCATCAATTACTCTCTCATCCGCTACGTGACGGAATTTTACCGGGGAGACCACTCCGATAGCGCTTATCTCATCCACAATCCCTCTCCCTATCTCAGCCTTTCCCTTCCGCAGCTCTTCTGTATCCTGGGCTTAATCGGCGGCTTGATTCTGCTCCTCATTTTGAGAAAAAAGAAAAGTGCCTAAGAAAGAATTCCTGGTAACAGCCCAGTCGGGTTTGAACCAGAGGCTGGATGTCTTCTTATCCGGGACAATCAAAACCATCACCCGCTCCCAGATTCAAAGAATCAACGAAGAGGGAAAAGTCAGCGTCAACGGAATGAAGAAAAAGTCGAGCTACAGGTTGAAAGAAGGAGATAAGATTAAGATAGAGTATGATATCGAAAAGCCTGAGGAGATTGTAGCGGAGAACATTCCGCTCAATATGGTCTACAGCGATGAGCATGTCGCTGTTATCGACAAAGCCTCAGGAATGGTTGTTCATCCTGGAGCCCGTAACAAAAGGCAGACCCTGGTCAATGCCTTACTGTATTATTTTCCGTTCCTCAGGGAGGTTGGCCCGAAGGATAGGCCTGGCCTTGTCCATCGTCTGGACAAGGAAACATCGGGCTTGATGGTTGTGGCCAAGAATTTAAAAGCTTATGCAGAGCTTCAGCGGCAATTCAGGAAAAGAGAAGTGGAAAAGTCCTATACAGCTCTTGTCTGGGGCCGGATGACCGATAAAGAAGGGGTGATCCGTTTTCCTATCGGCCGCCATGTCAAGCATGGGGCGAAAATGTCAGTGAAAACCAGAAAGCCAAGAGAGGCTGAAACGCATTACTCCGTCCAGAAAGATTATGGAGAGATGACTCTTCTTGAAATAAGGCCAATCACCGGGAGAACCCACCAGGTCAGAGTCCATCTGGCAGCCTCCGGTCATCCACTCGTTGGAGACCTGCTTTATGGCCGGCGAAAATCCAAGAAGGCCTGCCCGCGCCTTTTTCTTCACGCGTCCTTCCTTTCCTTTATCCATCCTGAGACAGGGAAAAGGGTCGAATTCTTCTCGCCGCTCCCTAAAGATTTAAGGGATTTTCTGGATAAACAACAGCCGTTCCTCATTTAAAGGAAGCATCTTTTTTTCCGTGAAGGCAGATGATAAAAGCCTACTCTCACAGCGCTGGTTTCCATCCCTCCTCGCCAAAGACCCTCCCACCCACCACCATGGGC
>CAZJYC010000045.1:0-20653 GCA_964550165.1 uncultured Eubacteriales bacterium | reverse complement strand
CGAGCAAATGCCTGTCAAAATTTAGCATCTCGGTTAAGCGCAAAGATTTGGTTAGATATTTTGAGCAAAACGGATTTTACCTGTTACGGGAAGGGAAAAATCATTCAATTTTCACGAATAATACTAAAACGATTCCTATCAAGAGGCACAGGGTGTTAGATAGGATTACAGCCAATGAGCTGTGCAAGCAGGCAGGATTGATTCCGAAATTTTAATTATCAATCTTTCTGGGCAGAAGCAAAAAAGAAGGGATTCATTATTTTCGTTTGCAGATAACGATAAATTCCTGGGAATGGGCTTTTAACTCATTCTCCTCGAAATTTAAGTGACGATGCGGGGAATCTGTCCGTTGATGCGGGTCACAAGTTCGTAGTTGATGGTGCCGATGAGCTGGGCCAGATGGTCGGCTGTGATTCTTTCCTTTCCCTGCTGTCCGATAAGCACAGCTTCATCTTCCAGCTTCACTTCCGGGATGTCGGTCACATCGACCATGATAAAATTCATGCAGACGCGGCCCCGGACAGGAGCCCGCTGGCCGTGAATGAGGACGTAGCTCTGGTTGCTCAGGCCGCGGTCATAGCCGTCCGAGTAGCCGATGGGAAGGACAGCGATTCGAGAATCGCGGGTGGTTTGGTAGCTGCAGCCGTAGCCGATAAAACGATTGGCCGGGACGCGCTTGATCTGAGCCACACGGGCCTTCCAGCTTAAAACAGGGCGAAGCACCTCCTCACTGTTCCGGATATGTTTAATTTTATAGGAAACGAATGTTTCCCGGGAAGGCCATAAGCCGTACTGGCTGATTCCAAGGCGAACCATATCGAAATGGGTCTCGGGAAAGAGGAGAATGGCTGCTGAACAGGCCACATGCTTTTTAATGCCAGGAAATCCGCTCTTCTGGATTTGATCGATCATGCTGTTGAAGCGGTCGAGCTGGTAAAAAGCATAGCCGTGATCGGTCGTATCTTCGATGTTGGAAAAATGGGAATAGGCTCCCTCCAGTTTGACCCATGAGGAATTGCTCAAATTCTTCAGAAGATCCGTTAAATCTCCAGGATCGATTCCCTGACGGTGAGTTCCCATCTCCAGTTTCAGATGAACACGAACAGGTTTGCTCATTTCCTGGGTCAGGAGATTTAGATCAGTCAAAGTCTCAGGATTGTATAAAACCAGACGAAAGCCATTGGTCACAACCTCTCTCAACCGCGGAGGCGGAACTGGCCCCATGATGAGAATATCATGGGCTAAGCCTAGGTCCCGAAGATAAAGAGCTTCGTTGAGGGTGTGGACACAGAAGGAATCCGCACCGTGCTTTATAGCTAGGCGGGATATTTCGCCGATTCCGTGGCCGTAGGCATTCGCTTTAACGACCACGGAAAACTCGGTATGAGGAGGAATGCGTTTTTTAAAGAAGGTTAGATTATGGGCATAAGCTGCTTCTGAAATCTCCACCCAGCTCGTCAGTTGCTCAGGACGCATGGCTTTATATGTTAATCATTCAGCAAAAAATAGCAACTTGGGGACGTTCCTCAACGTGCCTTTCTTTTTTATTAAATTCTTCCTCTTCTTAGAGACTCAGGAGAGGACTTTGACGAGCCATCTGTGAAGGGGAGCGAAAGGCGCATACCTTTCAAAGCAATATTCGACCAGGCGGCTGGAGAAAAATTCTTTGGGGATGCCGGTTTCCTGGCTAATATGCAGACCCTTATGCAAAAGAAGTCGGGCATTGGGATGAGAAGGGTCAAACCCAGGGGGGACGCGCTTATAATGCTTTCCGCCCAGTGTCCAGCCCTTTATCCGGACTATTTCATCGATAATCCTGGAGAGTTCCTTGCCCGTCTTCGGATGCACAACCGCACGTCTGTAGATGTTAAGGAGATGGTCGGGGAAGACATAGAATCCCGCGCCTAAAATCATTTTGGGCGGTTCCAGATGAAAATAAAAGCCAGCACATTCCATTCTTGGCCGCGTCCCTTCCCAGAAATATAGACCCAAATTGGTCTTGTAAGGAGCTTTATCCAGGCTAAAGCGCGTGTCCTTGCTGATACGAAACAGGGATTTATTGACTCTTGGAATAGCCATGATCCTGGGCACAATCTCCCGCAGGCGTGCTCCCATCGCCAGAACAAAAGCCTTGGCCGGCTCCAGGACAGAGTTTTCATACATCTCCCTGTGCTGCTCAAACCAATGCCTGTTATTGTTTTCTCGAAGCTCCTCAAAAAATTTTATGGTATCTTTTGAGAATCCGGTGAATGATTCACTTTTTGCCATGCAAACTCCGCTCTTTGCGGTTTTTTACATAGATTTCTTTCATCGGTCATTGATTATGCTTGAATAAGAAATTGGTTTTCGGCTGTGGTGGCTGCGTGAGTCTCTTTGTGTCAGTTTAACCATCCCGGCATCTCAGGAGAGTATAAATCGCGGCTCATGTGATGTCAACTGAAGTCGGGAATTGCTCCAAGGGGGCCAAGAAGCTGCCGAGACGCTTAAAAGCGCCGGAAATCAGCCGGACCTCTGCTCTCGATAAAGAAGAAAATCATGAAAGATATTCTGCCGAGGGCTCAGCCGCCATCAGAACTTCCTGATAGGCGATATGCGGTGGGGGCGGTCTGTGGGCAACAAATGTCAGCTTGAGGTGGCTGATGATTTTGTCCACCACGTCATAGTCCGTCAGGAAAGCGATGACCTTCATCTACTTGCCCACCCGCTCAGCCTCGGTCTTGGTCTTGGCTCGGACCCGGCTGTGGACATTGAACCCCGTGTGTCTCCAGGAGAGAATCCTCTCCATCCATCCGGAGTTGAGAAGCTCCTTGCGGACAAGATCGGCAAGAACCTCACGGGCAAAGATCTCAGTCAGCCGCGAGTCGTCGATGCGAGAGACCCTATGGAAGAGGCCCGCCTTGTCCACTCCGCCCTCGGTCACCAGGAAATGGAGACGGGGGTGAAGATTGATCCGGTTCCCAAAGGTCTGGATGGCGGCAATGACTCCAGGCATTAGCTCGCTGCCTGTTAGAGCCTTTGACCTTGCCGTATTGGCTGAGATAATCTTATTTCACGAAGTCAGTAGCTGGAAACTGAGGCAAGTTGTTGGAAATATGGAGCAAGGTCAAAAAGGAAATTCCTATAAATTCTCCTTTAGATCTTGGGATTCTTCATCTTCCTTCTTAGCGAACTTGGGGCACAGTTAGAGTTATATCCGACTCGATATGCTGGGATAAATCACGCCAGGTAAACCAGACCGGTTTGTACTTTTTTCTGGCATATAACTCTGTTATGTCGCTGTAATGAGAGCTTTTGGGATCCTCGCTTGCGCTCAGAGCAAAGCAGGACAGAGCTCTCGGTGTCGGTGACAATTCCACAACCATATGGTATGAACTGCCGCCTACAACTCGAAGACGGCCGCCTTCATCTATGGTAAAACAGGCTCTTATGGCCGGCAGCGAACTGCTTCCACCGCTCAACGGATATTCCCTTCCGCCATGTTTCAGATAATGAATATTTCCCCAGGGAATATCCATATGACCAAAATTTTTTTTCAGTTCGGCAGCAGCGGCGTCCACAGATAGGAGAAGTTTTCTCAAGTCATCTTCTGTGAATGGCCCATCCGGATTCAACCGATTGAGGCTTGCTCTTAAATACAAAAGTTGAAACAGGGCCATGGCATTGGAGTCGGCTTCACAGCGGAAGTCCCATGTCTTCAATAAATTCACCGCTTCATCCAGAGAACTCCCCGGAGAGGATAGCTTCTCGCCAAGTTTCTCATAGGCTTCGAGTATGCGGGGCATCCACTCTCGGGCCTCCCACACTAAGGTATCCGTGGCAAAGGCAAGCATTTCTTCGAATGTCACACTTTCGTCGGCTGCTAACAGCTCTGAAAGCCTCTTGCCGCGATCTCCGAACCATTTATTCTCCACGAGACGCACCGGGAGAGCGTCCTCTTCTATTCCGCTGTTTTCCGTGACAAATCCGGGACTGTCGTTGCTGTTTTGAAGCCAACCGCTTTTCGGATTGATTACCTTTGGCAGATCATCGAAAGGTATGTATCCCATCCAATCAGAACGAGGGTCTTCCCCTGACACGGGACGGGACCAATCAAGTTCCGGATTTCTTTTGGGACACAGGGCGTTGTAGAGATAACCGATGTTACCTCCGGAGTCGGCAATGGTGTGGTTCCACATGCTCATGCCTGGTATGCGCATGATCCCAAAATATTCCCTTACGGACTTGGCTTTCGTTCTATTGTAGGCTTGTTCGAGAAAAGCGGGGGAGTCGAATTTGATGACGCGCGCTGCGTAAGCATAGCCATCTTTAACTTGCAATACAGGGCCTACATGGGTTTCTCTGATGGTTTTTTTCTCTTCCTGGAATCCGTCCTTGGTTTTTATCCTGAAGGTTTCTTCCCATTCTGAAAATTTTTTCCAGCCATCATGGCTGAGATAATCCTTGGCATTGTCGGGATTAATTTTGAACTTGTAGATATCAGCCAAATCCGGGTTGTTATCGGTCGTATGCCAAGCTATCTTTCCATTATGTCCCATGGTTATGATGGGCAAACCGGGAATGACGGCGCCGACTACAGAAATCTCTGGCGTGCTGACTTGGGCCTCATACCATGCCGTAGGGCCGGAGAATGGCTCGTGAGAGTCCATGGAAAGAAGGGCATAACCGCTGGCCGAACGGGAAGGAGCCACGGCAAAATGGTTCGAGCCACGCTGCCCTCTCCAGATATCTCCTCTCAAGTCATTTAAGGACTCTCTTGCATTCATGAGAAACGCAATGGCCATCATATCGCTCGGTTCAAAACCCGTGATCCAATCCGGAACTTTTTCCCGGTGCTCTTGGATAAAATCACTGATCCCTCTACAATAGTAGACAGCAAGCGCTCTGAACTCCGGTTTCATCTCATTGAAAAGCGCATCAGCACGCTGCTTGAAGCGAAAACTACGAAAAAGAATATCGCTCTCCAGGTCGTCCTTCTCTCCTGTTAACTCCGCAAGCCGACCCTCGGCTATATACATGGTCGTGAAGATCTGATTCAGCCTGTCTTCAGCCGTCGCGTATCCCAGCCCGTACATGGCATCCGGCTCATTGGCAGCAAAGATATGGGGAAGTCCATAGTTATCCCGGACAATCCGGACCTTGCCTGCCTCAGGAAAAGCTTTCTGATTTCCAGGGGGTAGCTTACCCTCAATTTGAGGTTGACCAGGCAGTAGGAAAAATATCACCGAAAAAAGACTCATCACCCGCAGGTTTATCATGTTTTTTTCTCCTTATATTGGGCCGTGAGGTTTGCGTTCAATTGCCCATCCTTTTGGATATTACTCAACATAAATATATACGTTTATGGGTTGAGAAAGTTACGTGGAGTGGAATGAAGTTATTTTTTTGGCCGCAGGGCCTACAGGAAAACATGAAGAATTCGGTACAATGAAACCAACTGATGCACTGGCTTGCGGAAAATCGGCCGACCCTGGAATATCTTCTCTTCTTTGAAAGAGAAAATGCCTTTTTCCTTTGGTTATCTGACTTTTTACGTCTCGATGAAGAACGCTAGGTATATTTTCAATTCTCTTGAATTCCCAAACATCGAGCCGTTGACCTTGCCGTATTGGCTGTTATAATCTTATTTAACGAGGTCAGTAGGTGGAAATTGAGGCAAGTTTTTGGAAATATGGAGCAAGGTAAAAAAAGAAATTCCTTCTATGATAAATGTGAAGTATAAATTTTAATAGATGCCAGCTTAATTATTCTTTCTTCCAAACCAGCTATACAGGATGGGAAGGACTAAAAGGATTAATGCATCGATGTCTCTGACCCAGCACAGTCGAGCTCAAAAAAGCGGAAGCGGATTCAGAATCCGCCCAGAAGCTCAAAATATGTTCTCACCTATTTGAGGAGAGGTTTTCTGGGAAAGACTGAGCCGGAGTTAGATCGCTTGGTTAGCCCTAGATTACGTTTTCGTCCTCTCTGCGGTCCTACGGCGAAGTCTTTCCTCACCAGTTTCTGGAGACGAAGACTATGAGGAACCAGACCTGTACGCACCTATTCGGCCCGTCAGAGACATAGACGGTTCCGCGTGCGCTGTCCACCGCCACTCCAAACGGGTAGTTAAACTGGCCTTCCCCTGAGCCATAACTTCCCCATTTCGTGATGAAATTGCCGTTCGAATCGAACTTCTGGATACGATGATTATTGGTGTCGGGCACGTAGACGTATCCACGTGTGTTGTCCACCGCCACTCCGCCACGTAAAAAATTAAACTGGCCGTCTCCGCTGCCATGGCTTCCCCATTCCAAGATGAATCTGCCGTTCGAATCGAACTTCTGGACACGCCAAAATTCAGACGCGCCAGCCACATAGACATACCCACTGTTATCCACTGCAACTCCTGCTGCGGGCACACTCCCCCATGCAGTGATGAATTTGCCGTTTGAGTCGAATTTTTGAATACGATGATTACCGCCGTCACCGACATAAACGTATCCGCTGCCATCCATAGCAACTGCATCCATGCTCCCAAACTGGCCATTCCCTCTGCCTTGACTTCCCCATTTTGTGATGAATTTGCCCTTCTCGTCGAACTTCTGGATTCGAAAATTATTATGGTCCACTACATAGACGTATCCGCTGCTGTCCACGGCAACTCCACGCGGCCACCAAAATTGGCCGTTTCCCCTGCCTTTAGTTCCCCAATTGAGGATATATTTGCCTTTCAAGTCGAATTTAAGAACATATCCTCCGCCGTCCACTACATAGACGTATCCGCGTGTGCTGTCTACAGCCGCCCCTCTTGGATCAAAGAACTGTACTGCCGGGGTGATCTGACTTCCCCACTTAGAGTAGGTCGGTATCGTTTCGCTGTAGGCCATTACTCCGCGAGATCCGTATCTGTTGGAGTTGGTTACCGTGGTGGTTGGGCTGCAGTCGTGCGCTCCAAGAAGTTTTGGGAATCGCTCATCCAGACTACCGAGCTTATAGGTTCCCAACGGAACCGTGAAGGCATAACAGACCAGCTCGTATGGAACCGTGTTGAAGCCTCGGTCGGGAATGGTGTTACCGTCCCTGCGCTCAACTAGTCCAGCCGAATAGACTTTACCCGTCTCAACGTCTTGAAGCTGAAGGCCGATGTCAGCCGGCAACTTTTGGGTGAGGTGAGGGTAATTCACGATCCTCACCGTGATGACGCCTTGCGAGGTCTCCGCACCGGCCTCCAGGCTGCCCAGCAGGTCTTGAGCGAATTTGTCGGCCCTCTGAAGGATGACTGGAGGAGTATATTGCTCGCTGATCATGACTGGAGGAGCATATACAAACTGATGATTGTTGAACTCATCCGCGGTCAAGGTGTCTATCCTTGACGCAGCCAGCCTCTCGACAGAGCGCAGAAACAGATCCACCTGAATTCTTATTCTTCCTTTCCAGGTCTTCCAAAAGTCAGCTACCGTCTGGGTATTGTTCCCATATTTGCCATGATAAGCATCCACCATAATGGCGATTCCCGTAAGCTCCATCCCCAGCAAATAGGCAAAACGATCCTCAAGAGCGCGATACATCTCGTTTATTTGACCTGTGCTCGTGGCTCCTACAGTGACCAGCGTGCTCCATAACTCCAGTAACCCCTTCTCACCAAGGAAACCAACAATATTTTCATGTAATGTTTCAAGGTAGGGCTCTATTCCAATAAGCGGAGATAGAATTTCATCTACAGTCTTATCCACCAGTCTTCGAAGCTCTTCATCGACTTTAGCAGGGTTTACCTTAGAATAACGTTGTAAAGAGTCAAAGGAAACTTTGATCCTACTAATTGGCTCTGTGATGGCGGTCACAATGGTGCTGCTCCGAGTCTTCAACGTGGCAATTTCTATCTCCCATTTTAATCCCTTATACACCTCTTCTAACCGTTTAGTCAGCTCTTCTATTTTCCTCAGCGTCTCCTCCTGAAGCCTCTCAACATTATATAGAGTCTCCTGAATCATGGCTAATCGCTTACTCATCTCCTCAAGCATATGCTCACTTCCTGTTCTGTAGCCGAGTGCGTGAAAGACCCAGCCAATAGCTTGCCCGGTCCCCCAACTCAATACACCGTTAGCAATACCCCTGCCTATGAACGAGAGACCGCCACCCTCTGCTTCGCGAGCAACGGATGGCAGTTTGAGGTGTTTCCCCGCCTCTATCTGCTTGACTAGAACATCCATGTAGGCATCGAATCCGCCAACCTCCTCCGCCTGTATCATGAATGCAAAATGGTCAAAAAGGGTGCAGTCCACTTCGGAGTGGTCTATGAGATAGGCAATACCAACTTTAGACGGCACCTGCAGAAAATGTTCGACGGCTTCCTCAGCCTTAACATACGCAACCTCTGGATGCTTAGCCCTATAAGCAGCGATCAAGGTCGAAACGGCGTTTAACTTGTAATATGCTCCCTCATTATAGCTATAAACTTCCCTCATAATCCTTCCTGTGAAGGGCTTGTCCCCCAGAGTACCGCCGGTGGCTACAATCCTGAAACTACTCGGCACTTCTCCGCTCCATCGGCCGATCCCCCAAGGCGCCTTGATGAGGAATGATCCCGTTGTGTGGGTGGCCCCCTTTTGCTCATAGATCTTGTTCCCGTCCAAGTCGTAGATGCCGACTGTCGCCCCGATGACGGCTTTGTCTAATATGGCGTCTCCCCAGACACGGATGAAGGCCTTGGGCTGCATGGACCGCCAATATGCGTACCCGCTCACGCCGAAAGAAACAATCACACCAAGAATTAGAACCGTTTTTACCTTATTCATACCCACACCTCACGTCATCGAGTCAATATAAAACATTTCACCTTCAGAAAATGGTCAGCTTGCCATGAAGGCTCAACGCCTTCAGGCCAATGACATGCGCTCCTCGCATTCGTCCCTTAGGCGTTGAAGGCCCCTTAGGAGAATCTCTAAGAGAGGACAAGGTGGGGCGACCGTGGCAATCATCAAAGTAGGCTTCGTTTTACAAGAATTTCCTTCTCTGCTGCGCTGAATGAATGAGCGTTCATACGCAGATTTTATCTCATCTCATCGCCAAGGATGAGGATGATAAACCACGATATGCCGGGATGTCAACTCGAGCTCAAAAAAGCGGAAGAAGCCGGGGCCTATACTTGAAGAAGATGCGAAGCATCCTGGGATAGGAGAAGTTCCTCTCGCAAAGAGCTACGTAGAGGAGATTATCGCGAATATAGGGAATTCACTCATGACCAGGTAGAGCCTCTTGTTAAAGAAGCTCAGCTATATCTAAAAAAGTAAAAGGATTTAGAGAAGAGAAATATTTATAAGCATCATTGAGTCCCCTCATGATTGTGGAGAGCTCCTCTCTTTCTCTCAAACCAGCTGTAAAGGATGGGAAGGACTAATATGGTTAACAGAGTCGAGGTGATCAGCTCGCCGACAACAACCACGGCCAGAGGGCGCTGCACCTCAGAGCCAGGACCTTGGACAAAAAGAAGGGGGATGAGGCTGAAGACGGTAATTGAGGCGGTTATCAAGACCGGGCGAAGCCGATGCTCACAGGCTCTGACGATGGAATCACCCAAACAGACTCCTTCCTGACAGAGCCGAGTGATGCAGGAAACAATGACAACTAAGGATAGGTATGATGATGTGATGCACCTCCTCGGGAAGTTTGATAGACTTCCCCAAAGAAAGTTCGTTTTAAGGAGGTGCATCGCATCATCATGTTATCTTATTAGAACAAGCGAAAAAAATATTTGGGAAGCTAGAGAATAAGCTGTCCTTAAAAGCCTACGAATATTCTGAATTGACTTGACAGAAATATTAAATTTGTACATAATAATTCCAATTTGAGACTCAAAATGGAATTAATAGGTCGATATTTAAAAAAAACAGATGAAAGTTTCTTTCTTTTTGGCCCCAGAGGGACGGGAAAATCAACGTGGATTGAGATGGTCTTTCAGGATCCATTCATCATTAATTTTCTTGAACCCGATACTTTCCGGCGGTTCGCAGCGAGACCGGAAATCCTGCTGGACCTTGTTCGCGGGCTGTCAAAACAGAAGCCTGTCATCATCGATGAGGTTCAGAAGGTTCCAGAAATGCTCGATGCTGTCCATCAGCTTTTAGAAGAGAAACGTGGCATTCAATTCGTTCTGACAGGATCGAGTGCAAGGAAGCTCAAACGAACAGGAAGCGACCTTCTGGCTGGAAGAGCCATCATGAAAACGATGCATCCGTTCATGGCGTCGGAACTTGGGGAGCGCTTCAGCTTGGACAAGGCGCTGCACAATGGCCTTCTGCCGGTTATTTTTGCTTCATCCACACCGAAAGAATCCCTGAGAAGCTACACCGCTCTTTATCTTAAGGAGGAGATCCAACTGGAAGGGTTCGTCCGTAATATTGGAAACTTTGCCCGTTTTTTAGAAGCCGTGAGCTTTTCCCATGCCTCCGTTCTGAACATCAGTAATCTTTCGCGTGAAAGCGAAGTGGAGCGCAAAACAGTAGAGGGGTACATCAATATTCTCGAGCATTTGTTGATTGCTTACAGACTGCCCGTCTTTTCCAAGCGGGCAAAACGCGAAGTCAGCCAACACTCAAAATTTTATCTTTTTGATGCAGGGGTATATCGTTCGTTGAGGCCTCGAGGTCCGCTCGACAAACCACAGGAAATCGAGGGAAGTGCATTGGAGGGGCTTGTTGCTCAGCATCTCAAGGCATGGATTTCCTACAGGATGGAACAGTTCGAGCTTTATTTCTGGAGGACGCGTTCTGGTGTGGAAGTGGATTTCATCGTTTATGGAGATGACGGGTTCTGGGCCATTGAAGTCAAGAATTCTTCCAAAATTAGGGACGAGGATCTCCGTCCTCTCCGCACTTTCCAGAAAGATTTCCCGGAGTGCCGTCCGCTCTTGCTTTACAGGGGTTTTGAGCGCCTTTCTCGACATGGGATCCTTTGTCTTCCCTGTGAGGAATTCCTCTGCCAGCTCTCTCCGGAGAAATCTTTAGACGCGGGTATTTAAACATCCGATTTTACGCATGGGAGATGTCAAGGTTCGAATCCTTTGCGCCTTCCATCGTCAACATCAGAATTTGATTTTGGTAAATAACTCAAAGGAAAGAAAAATATTGTGCTCTGGATTGCTCCGGTTAACTTAAAAACTTCGCAACTGTCCAGAGAGCGATCGATACGAGAATTGCACCAGCATAGGACCAGCGCGGACGCCGGTCAAAAAGAATGCCTCCATTATTGCCAACAAAAAATCCCAAGGGCACAAGGAATGCTGCTATAACGGTGGTAATGCTTCCGCTGATAAAAATGTGGTGAAAAACCTTTGAAAATCCACCCACTACCCAATATTCATAGCGAAAGACATAGGTGATCAAAAGAGCGAAAAGCGCATTGTTCCCAAAAGCACTCAGCATGCCTGCAGCGGCCCATCGGAGTGGCGCATGTTCTTTGTTTTTTACGAGCAATGAGGAAAAGACATCAAATGTAACGCCTAAAAGGAAGATTCCGAGAAGATGGCAGTAGGAAGGGGCCGCATTTGCCAGACGGAAGAGAACAGCAAATGTCCCGATCAAGGCCGAAGAACCGGGCTTGTTGATCATGCCGCGGGATATCGCCAGCAAAAAAAGAGCCATAACCGTCAGGATAACCGATGAATTCTGGACATCATTCCGGTATAAGAAATCTCCCAGCAAAAAAGGATGTTCGTGCGGTTGAGCCATAAATTACTGCATTGGGGGATAAAAAAGGGGATGTCAGAAAGATGACAGCATGGGCACTTGTCAATATAAATGATGATCGTGCAGCGAAAGCATTAACCACTGTTTTAAAAACTAAAGATTTAGTTGTTATAGCCAGCGCATACTCATTTTTTATTCAGAGAGGTGAACCAGGTTCTGAATCTATCCTTATTAATATTTTAAATAGGCATGGCGATGAAATTATGGCTGTGCTTTTCTTAAGTTGTGGAAACAGTCAGCTAGCTGCACGTACTTGGGTAAGTGCACATCGCTATAAGATTAGCGGTTCGCCTGTTAAAGATAGTTCTAAGTGGAGAAGTGGCCGATAGTTTATGCACAAATGAATATAGCAATAAAATAATAAAGAGATCTAAATAAAGAGCAAATAAAGAGGCCGGACCAAATTAACTGATTAATTTTAATATAAAACTCTTTTGTATCCTTGTTGGGGCTTATTAATGTTTAAATCGTCTTTTTTCTATAAAATTCAACACTCAAAAGCTCTATTCCTCCTGCTCTACCTACCATGAATTTTTTTGCTAAATCTTTAGTCCTCTTAAGAAATAATGAAACAAAATTCTTACGCCTAAGATTGATCTATTTCAACAATTTCTCTAAAGCCTTTCTTATTGCTTTTCGCACCTGGATACTTTTTGATTCTTGTAACCCCTTGATTGGTTCCAATGCCCTCGGATCCCCAATTTCACCCAAAGCCTCGACTGCGCTAGAGACCACTTCAGAATATTCGTCTCCTAATGCCTTAATTAGAGGATCAACCGCTCTTGGATTTTTGGTTATTCCTAATGCCCGAGCTGCTAAAGTACGAGTAACTCTATCCTCGTAATCTAAAGCTTCGATTAAAGCATTCACAGCGTTTGTATCTCCAATTGCTGCTAAGGCCTCTGCTGCAGATAAGCTATAATGCCTCGCACTCTTGTCTTTTAAATAGTTTAAGAGAGGTTCAACGAATTTTGGATTCCCCGTTTTCCCTGCATACTCTGCTGCATAGCTTCTTTCATAACCCTTCCAATTATCAAGCGCGTAAGTTAGAAATTCTAATCCTCTCGGATCTCCAATTTTATCCAGAGCCGCTGCTGCATAGCAGCAGTGATGATTCCCATCTTCTAATAATTTATAAAGAGCTTCGGAGGCTCTTGGGTCTCCAATCTTTCCCAACGCTTCTGCTGATGCTGTTATTGCTTTTGCTCCTGATACAAAATATCCTCCAGAGTAGAAGTCTTCATGAGCTAGCAGAAACATTATAAGCTGGATTAATGGTTCAACTGCTCTTGGATCTTTGATTTCGCCCAGAGCACGCGCAGCATTATGTACTACATCTTCATTTGTATCTTTCAAGGCTCTGATTAACGGTTCTACCGCTCTTGGATCTCCTATTTTCCCTAATACCTCAGCAGCATATTTTCGTCTATCTTCATCTTTATGCTCTAATGCCCTACATAAAGCATCCACAGCATTAGAGTATTTGGCATGGCTTAAAGCTCTCTTGGCTTCAATAAATACGCCAAAACTCTTATCATCTACTGCTTCAATTAAGGCGTCCATAGCTTTTCCCCCCCCGATTTTGCCCAAAGCTATGGCTGCGATCTTACGGACATCATGATCCTCACTTGTATTTTTTAAGATCGAGATAAGAGCGTCGACAGCTTCCGGATCTCCAATCTCTTCTAATGAATAAGCGGCTGTTCTTTTAACATAGTTTTCTTTATCTTTTAATAGCGCTTCTATAAGTGGTTTAACTGCTCTTGGATCACCGCTTTCGCCCAGTCTATCTGCTGCTCGAACCCTCATAATTTCTTCTCTGTGTTTTAAGAATTTATCTTCTGCTGTACGAACCCTTCTTTCTTTATATTTTAAGAATTTAGACAGCTGCTTAAATCCATTATCCTCACCCAATTTCGCTAAAGCTCCTGCAGCTTCTAAACAAACTTCTGAATCTGGATCTTTTAATCTATCCTTAAGAGCTTGAAATGCTCGCATGTCTCCAATCTTTCCTAAAGCATATGCTGCATTTTTGCGCATTCTACTGTCTTTATTTTCCAAAGCTTTAACAAGAGGCACAACTGCAGGTTCTCCAATTTTTGCCAATATTCTTGCGGCTTTATAGTCAGTAAATTCAATGCTGAGCGCCTCGATGAGTTGGTCAACAGCAGGCCCTCCTATTATTTCCAGCGCTTCTTCTGCAGCCTCTTCTATATGCATCTCAGCAATACCGTCCTTTTCAAATCCGTACGGCAAATTCAAGGCCTTAATAAGAGGTCCGATAGCTTGTGGGTCTTTAATTTCACCAAGTATCTCTATAGCCATGAGTCGCTTTTCGTATTTATAATCTGAGTCTTCTAGGATATGAATAAGTATATCTATAAATTGGGGATCAACTTTCGCATAATATTGTTCACCAAGAGCTTCTGCAGCTGTTATCCGCACATGCCGATTTTCATCATTTAGGGCATTAATGATGCGTTCGTTAGCCCGGGAACCCCCTATTTTTTTGAGTGCAGAAATGGCATAAGTTCTTACAGTTCCATCTTTATCTTCTTTTAATACCTTGATAAGAGCATCTACAGCTCGGGAGTCTTTTAATTCTCCAAGCGATTCTGCAGCCCGAACCCTAACCGAACTATCCTCATTTTTCAGGGTCTCAATTATTGGCTCAACAGCTCGCAAATCTCCTATGTTATTTAGTGCTAAAATAGAATTAAATATAACATGTCTATCTTTATCCTCTTTTAATGCCTTAATAAGAGGCTCTACAGCTTTGGCATTTCTTATTTGTCCAAGCGCATATGCTGCTTCAGCTCTGACGTTACTGTTTGCGTCCAATAGGGCATGAGTAAGAGGCTCAACTGCTCGATGGTCTTTAATACGCCCAAGCAAAGATGCTGCTCGTTCTCGGGCAATATCCATGTCATTTTTTAAAGTATCTATAAGAGGGATTACAGCAGGTGTTCCTATCCTACTTATTACATCCTCCACTTTCCTTGTAAAGCTGTCATTTTGTGTATAAAATAAAACATCCACAAGAGGCATAATAGCAGGAGCTCCTATTTTTACGAGCGCATCTTCTGCAAACATAGCTAAAGACCTTGGATGCTCTTCTTTCTTTAGCGTTATTAAATCTGTGATCACCAACATGAGATTGTATCTATCTTCGGAAAGCAAACCTATTAACAATGGGACTGCTGGAGCAGCAAGCTCCCCCATATTACCAAGATCTTTGACAGCATATGCCTTTTCGACTAGATCCCGAGATGATAATTGATTTATTAATTCCTTTACTCTTTCGTTAATCTTTTCTTCTTGTGCAACCACACATAAAGAAAATATAAAAAAGCAAAGAATTGCCGACACTAATAGTTTTTTGTTCATAATTGCCCCTCTTTTTCTAGAATAAATGTCGGAATTTCATTTCATGGATTGCGCCTAATCGCTTTCTTTGGTTTCTCAGGATATGTTGTTCAAGCACACCCTTCTCCTTTAAAAAATATAGTAATTTCCTTTTCTGTTGCGCTAACTGCGTGATCGTTCATCCGCCAATTTTGCCTCGGCTCATTGTCAATGAAGATAGAACATGATATGGAGGGATGTCAAGTTGAACTAAAAGTAGCCGAAGGCGGACTCTGAAGATAAAGAAAGGCCAAGGAGGGGTGAAAATCGTCCAGACCTCTTCTCCTACGAAGCATATAAAGGATATAGGAATCTCATTTTTGTGCTTGCGGCAAATCTCTCACAATTTTCCTCAATTTCCACCCACTGACATCCTGAAATGAACATATCATATGAAAAAAGATGAGGCCAAGGATAAAACAAACAATCAAAAATACAAAAAAAGCAAAAAAGTCAGCCATATATATATATAATAGCCTCCTCCTCTCAAATCGACAAAAAGGAGTCATAAATGCTTTCAGAAATACTCGCCCCTCTCTTCGGCTACCATTGACAGCTCCTTCTGGACGATCTGAGGGGGAGGTGGTCGTTCGGTATGAAAAGTGAGCTTGAGGTGAGCGATGATCTTATCAATAACTTTATGATCCTCGATAAAGGAGATAATCCTCATCCGACCTTCACATTGCGGACAGATAAGAGGGTCTATCTGATAAACTTTTTTATCATTTCAGCCCAGCCTCTGGAAGGCACAAATGGAGCCTCATCTTCAATGATTGGCGGGTGGGAAGGATCTACTCCTACAAGACTCATAATATTGACAAAAAATTTCTTCATCTTTAATCTTTAAATAGCCTCTTACAACACAAAGGGGGGTAAAATGAATACATATATATTTGGTTCTTTTAGAATGAAAACCATCATTCTATTGGTCTTGTTTATTCCTCTCCTTTCAAATCAAAAGGTTTTCCCAGAAACAAGATTTTATTCAGGATTAAGTTTGACTTATTTTTCTGTTAGTGGGAGTGATTTTGATGGAAACACGTACCTGATGGAATTCTATCACCACACTTTTTTTTATAGAGCCCTTTTACCCTTGACAAATCCCAATATTGATACTATAAAAAATTATATATCTGAGGGTAGATGATGTTATGGAGGTTGATTTTCATCTCGTTGGCCGCTACCACACTCTGCTTTGTGACCTGTTCAGTAGCGTATCTTGGCGGGAATCCGTGGGCCACAAAGCCCAAGCTCGAATCCGTCTCCACTCTTCAGCCACATGGAATGCTCATCGTCAAAAGGAACGACCAGCACCTGTTTGTTCTCGTGAACGAGCGGGCCGTCTTCAAAGGGGACCACGCGAAGACTAGCGAGGCGCGCGTATGTCTGGCACCAGGCGTGTACATTATAAAGGCCCAATACTACCGATCCGAAGGCAAAGTAACCCACTATAGCGACGTCGCGGAAGGGACAATCGTGATCTCTGAGAACGGCATCTCCGAGGTCTGGGTCGAGTATTGGGGGTCCGATGTAAGAATACGATTATATTCCTCAACCGGGGGGCATAACTATTGAGGGTTGGACCGCATATTTTTCACTCCTGATTGGAAGGAAAGGAGGAACGTGAAATGAAAATGTCCGTTTATGACCTTGCCGCTCCATTCCTGCTGCTGGGATTACTCGTGTCTGGCGTCGCCGGGCAGCAGGAGGCGAAGCAAGTGGAGCTCAGCTACGACGACGGCGGCGTGGAGTCCGGTTTTATGCTGAGCGGTGATGGGATCGGGCAGTTGATATCCGATCCGAAAAAGCTTATTAGCGCAATGTCCTTTTGGGGAAAAGGGAAGCATAGAATCGCCGTGGTATACGAATCTTCGTTCGACAGGAACAAGATAGTGAAAGTCCGGGTGGTTCTCACCTCGTTCAAAAAAGGGGGCGCTCCGCACTGTGAATTCGAGGTTCAGATTCTCGATGAGAAATGGGAGATCGTTGGAACCCGGAGTGCCGTCGCAGAATACCCGGGGGTGCTTGAGCTGGAGTTCAGCAACGAGGACGTCTTTGTCGGGAAAACATTTGCCGTGGCCCTGCTCCCTCAGAATTGTAAAAACATGTACGTAGGAGTTGATAGCAGCTCTTCAGGGCACAGCTACGTGATTTATGTAGGCAAAGAGCCCAAGAAGATTAGTGAGATGGAGTCTGGCATTATGAAGGCGTTCAACGAGGGAGTCTACGAGTTCATGGTGCGGGTGACGGTAGAAGAGGTCACCTAAGTCTCTGTTGTGTTTTTATGTGAGGATTCTTATTTAAAATATCACGACAAAAAAGATGTCAATTACAATCGGAAGTTTTGCTCATGGCGCACAAAAAGCCCAAGGAAAGCTCAAAAGTGCCCAAAATCGCATATAGGACTCCATCCGGACAAAGAAAAAATCACGAAAAATATTCAGGCGAAGCCTCGGCAAACATCAGAAGCTCTTGGGAAGCAATCCGAGGAGGAGGCCTCTGCGCGACAAACCTCAGCTTGAAGTGGTCAATGATCTTGTCCACCACGGCATAGTCGGTCAGGAAAGCAATAATCTTCATCTTGCCACCGCATTGAGGACAGACCAGGGAGTCGACTTGGCATCTGGCCTCCTTCCCATACTGATAGCAGATCCGGCCTTGCTTTTCATCGAGGGAGAGGCGTTCCAGGGATAGAAGCGGCCGGATCATGTATTTCCCATCCACTAAGCCTCAATCTTGGTCCTGGCCCGGAGCCGGCTAAATCAAGAAACAGGCCAGAACTTGCTTCAGAGTTCCTCTCCTCTGGAAACAACCAAAACTGAATCATATTTATCCCTATTCTCTGTCACCACCAGAAATTGGAACCTTATGGTGCATGCTGGATGTGCACCGTCGAAGTCGAAGTTCGCGGCTGGATAAAACAGCTAGCCTCGAATATTCACGGCTCAAGGCCAGCCCATGCCACCCTTACTTAAAGGAAGGGCAATGAATTGCTCCGGTTAACCTAAAAACTTCGCAACTGTCCAGAGAGCGACCGATACGAGGATTGCACCAGCATAGGACCAGCGCGGACGCCGGTCAAAAAGAATGCCTCCATTTAATAAGAAATTGGTTTTCGGCTGTGGTGGCTGCGTGAGTTTTTTTATGTCAGTTTGACCATCCCGGCATCTCAGGAAAGTATAAATCGCGGCTCATGTGATGTCAAATGAAGTCGGGAGAGCAAAAAATAGCTGATCATACTATCTCCTTTAGTTCCATTATCCCTGAAGGACACGGCGAAGGGGATATCTGTTGTTCGAATTTTCTTTTTTATGGAACGTTGCGGGTTTTCAGTCGTCTTTAGTCAATGAAGGATGAAGAACTCAAGTGAAATTTTGAGCTGGAATGGATATGATAAAAGATGCAATCATTTGTATTCTTTTATTCAAGACACTGCGGTGACGGAAAAAAAATCCAAAGTCTTTGAGGAATTGATGACCTTTCATAAAAAAGTGTTCTTGATTTGCCTCGGATTTTCCAGGAATGCAGCGGATGCCCAAGACCTGACTCAAGAAGTTTATCTGAAAGCTTACAGAAATATCGGCACATTAAAAGAAGTAAAGCTCTCCAAGTTCTGGCTTTTTAAGATTACAAGAAACACCTGTCTTGATTTCAGGAAGAAGCATCGGCTCAATCGAGAATCCTCTATTGAGTCAGGGGAAGAACCCGTAGATCTATTGACTCCAGAGTCGCAAATGATCTATCAGGAGCAGCTTCGTGCGCTGAAAATCTCCATCCAGCAACTGCCAAAGAAGCTGAGAGAGGTCTTTGTTCTCAAGAAATACGGTGACCTCTCCTACCAGGAGATTGCAGAAACATTAAAGATTAAGGAAGGCACCGTCAAGTCTAGATTTGGTCGAGCCTGCCAGGCTCTCATTGCTCAGATGAAGGGTGAAAAGGATGAAAAAAAATAACAATACAACTCATAAAGGGGTGTTTGAATTCAACAATCTCATTCAAAAGGAAAAGGAAGGCGCTCTCCAGAGCTATCGAGAAGAAGATTTTCGGTCTCGATTGAGTCGCAGGATAGATGAGGAGTCGAAAACATTAACTCCGTCTGTTTTCTGGTTCCGAAAACCAGTTATCGCTGCAGGCATAGTCCTGCTTCTGGTTGTTATAGTCTGGATAGCCGCACAGATATTTCCTCCCTCACCTTACGAGAGAGATGCCAGAGCCATTGAGAAGACCCTGGCGCGAGTATTCGAGGCTCATGAGCTCCTGATTGGCCAAAGCATTTCTCAGATTGAGCCGCAGCGCGTCCCGGACAATGTTTATGAATTTGAATGGTCGCTCAAGCGGGTCATCTATTCGATTCAAAGAGAGGATATTCCCGATAGTGATATTCCACGAATTTTCAGTCAGGCCCTTCTCAATGCAATCCAAATCGAAGAGACAGAAGACAATGGGCCTTCTGGATTGAATACCGAGAGGGAAAATGGATTTTTGTAAAAAGGCAATTTTCAAAGATCGTTTTTGCAAGACTAAAACTCAAGGAGGTCAAAAATGATAAGAAATGCGATCTTCATATGTATTCTCATTTTTCTTTTTATGTCAGGTCCGCATCTTGCTGCGTCCACTGTATCCTCTGCAAATGCTGAAGAGAGTGCTGGCCAAGCACTCCTGGATTCCCTTGTCGCCACCTTCAAAGAATTGGCCGAGCACAGGGAACCAGTAATGGAAAAAACGAATAAAGCACTGGCAGATATGATGCGCGAAGCTCAAAAAGCAAGAGCCCAGGGACAGATTGACACCGTGTTTTTCAAACGGTTCCACAGGATTTTGATGGTCCTGAAATGCGTTATCACTCCAGTCAGCGCAGACGACGCCGGCATCATGAAACCACTCTACTTCGGAGCGATCAATGAATTTATCGAGGATATCGAAGGAGAGGAATATGATATCGAGAGAGCAGGGCCTAATGCCGCCATTGCCAAATTAACTCAGGCGATCTCACACGAACTCATCGATCTGCGCATCTATCTGGACAACAAGGAAAAAAGAGAAAAGCTGATCGAAGAATACAAAAAACTCATAGACTTAGGTAGAGAGACTCCTGAATTAGCCGAACAAGACAGGCAATTGCTCTCCATGAAAAATATATTTATTATCAACAATGCCATTTCAGATTATTTGACTGATTTCGGGATTCCACCCCAACAGGCAGGCTTGTATGACAACAAAGGCGAATTCAATAAAGCCTTATCTCCCTTCTACATTAAAGTCCTTCCCGTTGAAGATAGCTGGGGAAACGGCCTCAGTGTTTACACCGGAAAAGCATGTAACGGTGTCTATGAGGGAATAAAAGGTTGCACAGAGAAGGATTATATTATCATCTCCTTTGGCCGGGATGGGAAGAAGGAGGACTGGACGTATAATCCTAAGAATCCGGAAGCTGGTATTTATGAATTGAAGTCTGATAAGGATTTTGATAAAGACCTTGTCATTTTGAGCGGAAAGTGGATCAGAGCACCGAGAGTGAAGAAAAA
>CAZJYC010000044.1:0-21380 GCA_964550165.1 uncultured Eubacteriales bacterium | reverse complement strand
GCGATGTACATCAGGTTGAAAATCATCAGGGTCAGAAGGAATAAAGCTGCGGCGATCCTGGCCATCTCCGCATCCCTGGTGTCGCCGTAGCGGGTTCTGTTCCATTCGGCAAAGGTCATCACTCCCGAGCGGCGGATCCATTTGGCCTGAAAGGCCATGTAAAAGCAGATGATGAACCAGCCCCAGTAGATGTGTGTGACCCATATGGCTTTGAGCCCAAGATAATAGAGGGCGCCGACCATGGCCATTGTCCCGCCGATGTCGATGTAACTCGAGCAGCCGGAGAGTCCGAGCATCCACCAGGGGACCTTGCGGCCGGCAAGGAAGTAAGAATCCAGCTCTTGGGTTGCCCGCTTTTTTACCCAGAATCCGAGCAAGGCAACAAAGACCAGGTAGGCGAGGATTTCTATGAGATCTATAGGATGAAGGTTCATCTTCGAGCTACTTAGCTTAATAAATTTTTTATCTCAGGTCTACAGTCTCGATGAATATCCAATTCTGAAGGCGCCGGTCTCGGACATCAAAGATTTCTATGAGCTTGGCACAAAAAATTTTGATTTCCAGGAAAACCAGAAGGGCTACGTATCAAAATGCCATCTCTCCCCTTTTCCTGTTTGACATGGCGCAGTCGGAAACCTAGAATATCCAGCAGAGGAACAAGGAGGTAAAAAGAAGGTCAAGAGAAAAAGAAAGGAGAAGCACTTAATGAGAAGAATTTTTTATTTTCCGCTTTTTATTCTTCTTTTTTTATCAGCAATTGTCTCCCTTCATTCCTACACAACGGCCGAACAGGAAGAGGCTCCGGTCATTCAACACGCTCCCATCTCTTCCTTTGTTCGCGGAGAAACGATAAACATAGAAGCCTCAATCTCCGCTGAAGTGGAATGGATGAGGTTTTTCTTCCGCAATGAAGGAGTCGAGGAGTTCCAGGCAAGGAATATGGAAAAAAGCAATGGCGTTTATGTTTGTCAGTTGGACACCTCTCAGCTGGCTTCTCTGCAATTGGAGTATTATCTGGTAGCTAAAATCTCGGACAGAGAAGTTTATTTTCCCGTGAATGCTCCTGCTGAAACTTTTAAAGTCAGCGGTGAAAGCGAACAGCCTTTGCCCGAGATTCCTTCAGAACTGCCTTCCCCTCAAGAAGAAGAGAAAAAATTCCAACTTCCCATCAGCGGCAGCGGGAGCATTCAAGCCAGATTGGCTCAGAAAGAAACGATGGAAGGGGAAAAAAGAGTCACGGCTGACGGGAACATAAGAGTCTTTCATTCCTACCAGGGGGATTTTAATCTGGACATCGATTCCAATTTTTATTACACAAGCGCAGCCTTGGAGGGAGATAAGAATTTTGACCTCTCCAATATGATGGTATCTTTCTCCAAGGATAACCATACGTTTCGAGCAGGGGATATCAACATCAGCGAGTCTGAATACACGGTTTCTGGTTTGGGAAGGCGAGGAGTCGAATACGTCTTTGATAACCAGACAACCTATGTCCATCTTTTCGATGTCAGCACCCAGCAGGCAAAAGGATTTGAGGGATTCGGCATCCCAAAATCGGGTATAAGCGTCCTTGGCGGAGCTCTCGGCTATAAATTTTTAGACGAAAAGGCTTCTGTCAAGGCAATCTTTTTGGGAGGAAAGGATGACCCCAGTCAGGGTGTTAACACGGGATTCACTCCTACTTACGAGAGCAGAAAAGGAAATGCATTCGCCCTGATACAAGAGGCAACGCTCTTTAAGGACAAATTGAACCTCCAGGCCGAATTCGGCCGGACGAGCTATGACGAGGATCTTTCTGATGAGCAGGATGCCGTGTCCGGCACAGCCTTCAACATCGGAGGAAACTTCTCTCACGGAATTATAAATCTTGGAACCCGATACAGGTATGTCGGAGGGAATTTCAACCCGATTGGATACCAGACTTACACCAACGACAGGAGAGGGTACGATACAAGTTTTGGACTTAATTACAAAAGCATTAACCTTACGGCGAGCTATGCGGCGGATAACGACAACGTCAAGAATGATCCCACCGGGTACACCACCAAAAACAGGAATGGAGGAGTCAATTTTTCGGTCGGGCTCTCAGACAAAGTCATCCTGGACCTTGGATACAACAGGGACAAGCAGAGAACCTTTCAAGGCGACGTGGAAACAGCCCTTCAAGACAGTCTGACCAATGAGTATCGAGGCAGCCTGAATGTGACTGCGAGTCCTTCGGCCAATTTCTCCATCTCCTTATCCAATTCCGTTCTTTCCAGTGAGAATGACCCAACCGTCGATATTTCCACCATCACCCTCAATCTCACCGGCTCATTCCGCGCCGGAGAGATTCTGACTCTCAGCCCGGCTCTTGGCTATTCCCATGCCAACAAAAAATTCACCACCGGGGATTCAGAGACTTACAATTCTTTCCTGTCGGGAGAAGTTGTTTGCATTCCTCAGGTACTCTCCATGTTTTTTACCGGCTCGTTCAACCGCGTGGTGGCCGGTGCTTTTGACATCACCAACACGGCGGAGATCGGAGGAGGGCTCAATCTGAAGCTGTCGGAGTTGATAAAAATCGCGAGTTTAACTTTTTCACTGAGAGGAAATTACAGGAAGACAAAAGCCACCGATTTCTCCGACTCTGATTACAGCCTGTTGTTCCAGTGTGATTTTTCTTTTTAAAGGGGAAAGGAAGATGAGAAAGACATTAAAAATATTGTTGATCACAGCATTCTGTTTTCTATTCACCCGGAACTTGCTTTCGACCATTACCTATTCGCCTCTCAAGCCCAATGTCGGGCAGGAAGTGAGCTTTACGGTCACTCATCCCGATGGGATTGCTCAGGACCGTGTTCTCTGGAATTTTGGAGATGGAACACCTGCAGGCTACGACTCCAGTTCAGTCGTCAAGATTTATTTAAGAAAAGGAGTTTTCAACGTCAGCGCGAGCTATACGACTCTCCGCGGACAATCTCAGACGGACAGAGTCACGGTGACCGTCGTTGAAAGGAGACGGATAACAAACAGTCCTCTCTATCCAGCCGTCAATACCCCGGTCACTTTTAGAGCAGAGAATTTCTTTTCTGCGCTCGTCAGATGGAATTTTGGGGACGGAACAGAGATCACGGGTTCGACCGTCGAAACCCATACGTACACCGCTACAGGACTTTTTACTGTCACCGCTTCGGAAACAGCCGGCGCTGCCCAGGGCGCGACGTTCACGACCACGGTGAGAGTTGCGGCGGAAGCGAGAGGTCCAAGAGCAGCTTTCCAGATTTATTTCATCCAGCTCAGGTTTGATGATGGAAAATCGTATAAAATTGTCCGCAAGGATTTCAGTCCGCTCGCAGCGTTCGCGGATATTAAATTTGAAGGAACAGGAGTTTTGCGGGCGCAGTGGGTGTTGGACGGAAATCCAATGGGAATCATCACCAAAACGCTGCGCTATGCAGGCCAGGCCACGATCGATTCGAGTGAAATCATAAGCCTGCCCACAATCACACCAGGAATCCATGAGGTGAGCTTAAGGATTATCGAGCCTCAAACCGAATATCAGGTGCCAGCCATCAGATATTTTGTTGCTCAGGCGAGACCCGAGATTGACAGGGTTGACCTCTCTCTGACCAAAGTGACCACTCTGGATAAGACAGAGATTGCGATGGATAGAGATTACATCGAAGCTCCAAGAGGAGAATATTTCCTGCTGAAAGGAGCGATCAGAAGTGAGATAGAAAAAGAGATCCCTTTTGTTCTCTTCAGGATATATCTGGACGATAAGCTTGTTGACCAGAAGTTGCTTGAAAACGTCAAACCAAAACAAAAGATTGAGTTTGAGACTTCTATTTACAACAATTCTCCAGAACTCAAGAAAATCTACCTTGCCTTTTACGACATTTCGGTCAAGCCGCCGGTTCTTCTATATTTCAAGCGATATATTCTTCTGCCAAGAGGGCAATAAAATTTTTGCTTCTTTGCTCATATCCTTTATCTTGAGTCCCATTTCTACGGAAATTTTTTTTGTCGATTTCATCAGGATAAACTTGAAAGTATTCTTGTCCCTTTTGATTTAGGCAGGCGAATGGTGGTAAAAAATAGTAGATGAAGATTAACTCTTTATACCGTGATTTTTTTAAATTTCTGGAAAAGATCACGCCTCAATCTGAGAAATGGAAAATCTACTCCAGGCTGTATTTCAAGCCCCATAAGGAATTTTTGGAGAGTTATTTTTCACATTTTCCCCTGATCGACTCGGTGAACCTGAAGGAACGGGTGGAGGCTATCAAGGCTTCGCATTATTCCGGGCTCAAGGACCTTGTTTCTGCCTGCCCTCCTGAAAAAATAGTCCAGGAAGCTTATGAAGAGTGCATCAGAGTCTTATCCCCAAAAGAAGAGCCTCAGGTCTATCTGTTTATCGGCTTTTTCAGCCCGGATGGCTTTGTCATAGATTTCAAGGGGAAGCCGGTTGTCTGTTTTGGCCTGGAGAGGTTCAGAGATTTCAGCTTGTTCAGGATTCTCTTTGCCCACGAGTATGCTCATTATCTTTTGAACTTGAGCAGGGGAGAGGTGCCCGAGGAGAAGAAAATCAAATGGCTTTTGATCTCAGAAGGAATCGCCACCTGTTTTTCTTCTGTCGTCTTTCCTCGAAGCAGATTATCCGACCATTTCCTCTTTCGCAGGGATAAATTAAACTGGTGCCAGGAAAACGAGATTAGCCTAAGGGAGATTTACTGTTCGGGTAAATATAGTGGGAGCGATCTTCTGGATTTTTACATGAAAGGCAGTCCTGAGCTGAAGCTCCCTCCCGGGGCTGGCAAATATCTTGGGTATCAGGCTGTTAAAAAATATTTAGGGCAAAGTCAGGAAAAATTAGGGTTGCTTTTTTCTGACAAGAGCACAGTCCTTTCCCTGGAATTGTAGATTTCTCTCAAGTCGTCTTAGCCTCTCCAGGACATCAAAGGAACAGAGATATTCCAAAGAAGCAGCATAGGATATGTGCCCTGGGTGTCAGGGCGTCTTTGACATCCGCTCGGGGCTATGTTAAGAATTACCGAGAAAGAGACCCAGTCGGTTAGTTAAAAATAATAGGGAGGCCAACCTATATGGCAAAGAAAAATTTTTGTCTTTTTATTACTTTTCTATTCCTTTGTATGTGTCTGGGCAGCAATTCAAACGAACAATCGACATCAGGAGGGGAAAAAATGGAAATCAAGATGACAAGCTCTGCCTTTAAGGAAGGAGACATAATCCCGAGAAAGTATACTTGCGATGGGCAAGATATATCACCGCCCTTGGCCTGGGAGTCTGTTCCTGATGCCACAAAGTCTCTGGCTCTCATCTCCGATGACCCGGATGCACCGATGGGAACCTGGGTGCATTGGGTCATTTTTAACCTGCCCCCGGATGCCAAAGAGCTGTCTGAGAATGTCCCGACCCAAAGAGAACTAAAAAACGGCGCAAAACAGGGGACAAACGATTTCAGGAGAATCGGATATGGTGGGCCTTGCCCTCCACGCGGGACTCACAGATATTACTTCAAGCTCTATGCTCTGGATACGATGATCGATATGAGCCCCGGAATTACAAAGTCGCAGTTGTTAAAGGCTATGGAAGGGCACATCCTGGCTCAAGGCCAGTTGATGGGCAAATACAGCAGGTAACATCAAACACATCAGGAACCATGCTGGGAAAAATGGGAGATAGCATATTTATCTGGATTGCGGCTGCATTTTTAGCAGTCTCATTCCTGCCGATTGCTATTCGTAACGAAGTGCTTGCACCGGGCTGGCGAGGGCACTTCTGACCGACTGATAGCTCACGGAAAGCAGGGCAATCATAAAAGCAAGGGCTCCTGCCAGCAAAAACGTCTCCACTCCGATGCTGATGCGGTAGGCGAAATTCTGAAGCCACCTGTTCAGGATGTAATAGGCGACTGGCCAGGCGATGATGTTTGAGAGAAGCACAAGTTTTATGAACTCTTTGGAGAGCATAACGACGATACTCGAATTCGAGGCGCCGAGAACTTTTCTGATTCCTATCTCTTTTGTCCGCAGCTCTGCAACATAGGAAGCGAGGCCAAATAAGCCCAGACAGGCAATCAGAATTCCGACCATAGTAAAAATTCCCGAAACGTCGAGCATTCTTTTTTCGGATGCATACAGCCTGTTCATGCTTTCATCCGAGAAAAAGAGCTCAAGGGGGACAGAGGGATTAAATTCCTGCCAGTCTTTATTGATGATGTCCAGCAGGCCCAGAATATCATGGCTGCGGATTCTGGTTGTGATGTAGCTGAATCCCTGGCCTGGGGCCATCATATGGAGGATGATCGGCTCAATCTTTTGATGCAGGGACATAAAATGAAAATCCTTGACAACGCCGATGACTTCACCTTTTTTGTTTGCATCTCCAGCCCAGAAAAGGCGCTTGCCCAGGGCTCGGTCCCAGCCGAACTCTTTGACTGCAGCCTCATTGACGATATAGGCATCACTCACGTCTGTGGCGAACTCCTCGGAAAAGTTCCTTCCTTCTACGATTTCCATGCCCATAGTGGGAATAAAGTCGTAATCGACAAAAATGGAATACCTTGGATTCCACGTGTTTCCTTCAGGTAGAAATCCCCTTCTTCCGATCGTCTTCCCGGGCAAGCTTGTGGAGCGGGCGACACTCGTTATCTCCGGATGCTGGAGCAATTTATTCCTGATGATGTCATACTCCTGCATGGTTTTATAATCCCTGGCAGGAATGACGAGGACATGCTCCTTGTCAAAGCCCAGGTTTTTGTTCATGCAGTATTTGAGCTGGTCTTTTATGGCCATCGTGCCGATAATCAAGACCATAGAAATGGCGAATTGAGAAACGACAAGAACTTTCCGGAAATGAGTTTTTTTCAAGCCAGCATGGATATTCCCTTTGAGAATGTTCAAGGGACGGAAGGTGGAGAGAAAAAAGGCAGGATAGATTCCAGCCGCTAAGCCCAAGAGCAAAGCTGCGGCCAGCAGGAGTCCCGCGACAGAGGCAAGATTTTTGAGATTGATCGAAAAGTTGCTCCCTGTGAGAGAATTCAACGCGGGAAGGAAAACGGAGACGAGGAGAAAGGCAAAAAAGAGGGCGACAAACATCAAGACGACAGATTCACCCAAAAATTGTTGAATGAGCTGAAGCCGTGTGGCGCCGACAATCTTGCGGGTGCCGACTTCTCTCCCGCGGTTTGTGGCCCTGGCCGTGGTCAGATTCATGTAATTGATGCAGGCAATGATGAGGACGAAGAGGGCGATTACAGAGAAAATGTAGACATAGGTGATATCGCTATTGGTCGATGTCATCTCATAGCTGAAATTTTTTGAATGGAGATGGATATTTTTAAGAGGCTGAAGATAAATATCGGAATTTGAGATTCTGGTATTGAGATGCCTTTCGAGGAAAGGAATGAATTTTTTCTCTAATTCTGCGGAGGAGCAATCTTTGCGGAGAAGGACATAAGTGTAAAAATTGTGGGATCTCCAGTCCAAGAGCATGTCGTAGACGATGTTTCTGAAGGAGGGGTGCCCTAAAGTCGAAAATGAGATAAGAAAATCAAAGCGGAAATGGGAGTTCTTTGGAAGGTTTTGAGCTACTCCTGTGATTTTTGCTTCAGCATTGTTGAGCACAAGCACTTCTCCCAAGGGGCTCATGTTTCCAAAATATTTTTTAGCCATATCCCCGGTGATGATAACAGAGTTGGGCTCTTTGAGAGCCTCCTCGGAGTTGCCTTGGATGAGCGGAAAGGAAAAGACTTCGGGAGCTGAAGAATCGGCGAAAAAGACATTCTCTTCAAAAAAGGTCCTATCCTCGCAGGATATCTTCCATTTTTCAATCCAGGAAGGATGGAAGAACCTGACAGCGCTCACGATTTCCGGGAATTCAGCGGCAAGTGCGGGTGCTAAGGGTGCCGGCGTTGTGGCACTGTAGTCTTTTTTCCCTTCGCGGATTTCGATCTCGATAATTCTGTAGATGCGGTCCGCATTCCGGTGATAGCGGTCATAGCTGAGCTCAAAGCGGATGTAGAGGATGATCAGGATGCAGCAGGCCAGTCCCACCGAAAGACCAGTAATGTTGATGAAAGAATAGACTTTTTGGCGTTTAAGGCTCCTGATCGCGGTTTTCAAGTAATTCTTTAACATGACCTCACTCCAGTAAAAGAATCCAAGATGAATCGTATATCCTCCAATATTTTATCTGAAATTTTTTGCCATTCGAACAGCTTTCTGGATATTGATCAAGCCATAGCCAGAAGCCGGGTTGGGCGTGTCCAAATCGAGCTTTTCGTTTGAGGCCGTGGTTTTCAGTATCGAACGCAAGACTTCAACAAGCGCTCCTGGCCTCTTTTTCAATTTTTGAACAGGATCGCTTTCCATGGCAGAGAGAATGAGGGCTGCTGCTCCGGCGACAAAGCCAACAGCAAGAGAATTTCCATCTGCAACTCCTGTCCGTTGGCGTCTTTCAAGGTAAGAAGGCATCTCAACCATAATTCCTGAGGCCGGGGCGGCAATGTCGATGTAATCTCCTTTTGAGGAGTGGGGGTAAACTGTTAATTTTTTTCCGTTTTTTTCAACACCGCCAACAGCAATTGTCCACGGATAGAAAGCTGGAAAATAGGTGATGGACTCAAATTCTTTATGGAAGACATTGGCCATGGCAGCGACGACCGTCACATTTTTCCTCCAGCAAAATTCCGATGCTTTTCTTAATTGTTGCAAATCTGTGCGGAAAGCGAAACTGAGGTTGATGATGTCAGCCCCGTTTTCTGCGGCCCAGAACATTCCGGCTGCTACCAGATATACGGACCAGCGTGTGATGGAAACCCCGTGCATGGTCTCATTATCGGTGACTCTGACGATCATCAGTTCGGCTTCCGGTGCGACCTGGGTGAGGACAGAGGCGATGGATGTTCCGTGCCCCTGCCAGTCATAAGGAAATTTTCCCTTTTCGCCGATTGGTTTTGAGCCGTCGAGGAAATTTCTCCATTTCCGGATTCTTCTCTTGATTTCCTTTATGCTCGGATCAATGCCCGTGTCAATGATGGCCAGCTTCACTCCTTTCCCTTTTGTCAGGGAATGTACTTTTCTGACTTTTAGTTCCTCCAGCGCCCATTGTCCCTTAATCCGGCTCTCTATCGGCCTGAAATATCTTCGAAAAATCGGAAGCATCTTTCTTGAAAAGTAGCCGGTGGAACTAACAAGGGATTCCAGGGTTGATTTTCCTTTGGAGGGAATGACTTCGTGGAGAGATTGAACGAATTCAACAGCCATTTGTTGGGAAAGATTCAAAAGAGCTTCGGGGTTTCTTTCTGCCTCTCCTGTCATGATGTTATAAAAATAATAAAAATTCATCAGATGCTCGTAGAGTCCTGGATATGTATTTTCTGCATCTGAAAGTGAATGTTTCTCCTGCGGTGTGAGCTCAAGGTGAGGAGCTTCCTTTTCGAGGATTCTGCAGAAGAGATGTTTTCCTTCCAGGTAATAGCGGTCAAAGAGATCTGTATCGGTTTGTTTGTTCTGTTGAGAATACAGGTTTTGGGTCAGAATGACGGAAGAAAAAGGAAAGAGAAAAAAAATAGCCATTAAAATAAAAAGTCTTTTTGTCCGAATTCTGGAGAAAAAGCCGCTGCTAAAACTTAAAATCTTGGAATGATCCCGAAATATAAAAGAAAGAAGCATAGAAAACCGCACGTTTCTCTTCACCACGTCTCCTTGGTTCACTGAAAACAAAAGCAATTTCTGTGCCAGATAATCAGGCATTGTGAAAAGCCTGATCAGAGAGATAAGTCTCTTTTTTAAAAAGAAGGCTTTCTTTTGTAAAACTATTTTACATCGGCGCTTGCTAAACCGATATCAGGTCTTCAAATTTAGCTTTTAATGAGTTAAAAATAAAGAATGAAGATTGAGAATCTTACCCTAAAGATTCATCCCCTTCTCAACAATGCAAGGCAGGCTCTTGCCAGGCGCTATGAGAAGGAGAAACGGTTGCTGGGCCTGGCCGGTGCTGTTTTTTCCCTGCTCATCCTGCTCGCTTTTTATTTCAGCGGGCTGAGCGCCTGTCTGGCGAATTTGCCCTTAAGCATCATCTGGACATTCCTCATCTATGCAGCCTCTTTTCTGGCCGTACTGGCCATTCTCGGCTTTCCCCTCAGTTTTTACAGAGGATATGTCCATGAGCATAAATGGAATTTCTCCAATCACACAGTGAGAAGCTGGCTCTGGGAGCAGGTCAAATCCTTTCTGGTTGGACTTTTTCTCATGGCCATCATGATGGGATTGTTGTTCTGGATCATGGCTGTCGCGCCTCAAAGCTGGTGGTGGATCGCCGGCCTGGCTTTTGCCCTGGTCAGTGTTGTCCTGGCCACGATTTTTCCCGTGGTCATCCTTCCCATTTTCAACAAATACACGCCGATCGAAAACAAAGACCTGACAGACTCTCTGGAGAGAATCCTTTCCGAAGGAGGCCTCAAAAGCAGCGGATTTTTCAAGGAGGACATGAGCCGTCAGACCAAAAAAGAGAATGCTTTTCTGGCCGGGCTCGGAAAGACAAGGCGCGTTGTCCTCGGAGATAACCTGATGGAACATATGACTGTTCCGGAAATCGAATCGATCATCGCCCATGAAGTCGGGCATTACAGGCATAAGCATATCTGGAAAAGCCTTGTTATCGGAACCCTGCAGGGTCTAATCGTTTTTTTCATTTTGAACTGGGTGATGAGGATACTTTTTCCCCAGTTTCTCTCATCGACACGATGGAACATGACGCTTTTCCCCATCTTTGTCATTCTCTTTGGCATGATATCAGGTTTCCTTTTCGGCCCGCTCGGTAATGCTCTTTCCAGATTTTTTGAGAAGCAGGCTGATCGCTACGCTCTACGTTCAATCGCTGACAAGAGAGCCTTCATGACTGCCCTGGCCGGGCTTGCAGACAGGAATCTCTCAAACGCCTATCCCCAGTGGTGGGTCAAGCTCCTCTATTTCTCTCACCCGCCGATCGGCGAGCGCCTTGAAATGGCGGAAAAGCATGCATAAACTCAAAATTTTATCCCAAATCCCGTGGCAACAAAAAAAGAGCAATGATTGTAAATCAAAGCTACTTAGATCATCTTTTTTATATTTTGGAAATTTCCTAGCCCATTTCTGAAAGCGTCTGTTACGGCCTTTTATTGAATTTACGGGATGGAGCCTATTTCGGCATGAACGATTTCATTTATCAGGTGGAAGTTGATGTTTGTCATATCAATCAATTTATGCAAAGTATCTTATGCTGCTCATTTCTTGATTCTCCTTGACAGCTTTTTCGTCGAGAAGTATGATTGTTTGCGACGGTGAAAGGGAAAGCTGTGATAGAAATGCGTCTTCTTTCAGCAAGTGCAGAAATAAAATCCTTATCCTCTAATCTAAAAATAAGAAGGCTGCTGTCATGAGACGATTCATGGTCTTGGTGCTGGCGACAGGAATGTTGATGACAGCAAACGGCCGGAATGTTAACCAGACCGGGATGTTATTCGGAGAAAATTTTGTTTTTTATATGACGGCCCCCTCCGGGTGGGTTCTGGATAATCAGAGCGGAGTCAGCCAGCGCATTCATATGGTCTTTTATCCTCAAGGAGGTTCGTGGGAAAACAGCCCTGTCGTTGCTTATGGCAACTCCACCCCTTTGACCGATAGTATCAGATCCGTCGAGGATCTCGTAAAGCACACCGTTCGAGAATTCAGGCAGGGTGGCAGTTTGTTCATAAAAAGCCGCAAACAGAAAACAATCCCTTTGGCTGAGGGAAAAAAGGCTGATATTTATTACTACACTGGGGACCAATGGGCGAATTACGAAGCCGTGGGCTATATCCTTGAGAAGAAGACAATTAATTTTCTTGTGTACACTGCCAGGGATAAATCGGTTTTCGAGGCAAACCTAGATAAGTTTTTCGAGATACTGCGGTCCTATAAAAACGCTTTCAGGGAGGATGCCGACGATTATGGCGAAGAAACATTCAACGTCTTGAAGGCGAAAGCCGAAGAAACTAAGAGCACGCCCCAGGGAAAAGAATACGATGATTTCCTGACAAAAACACAAACAAAAAACATCTTTGAACGGTTTCGGCAGTGTCTGACCTATGGTGATCCCAAGGAAAACATCCCCAAAATTGGCTTTGTTTTCATCATCGGCGAGGATGGGACGATCGAGGACTCCTATGTTTGGCCGGTCACTCCGATCAGTTTGTGTCTCAAGGGCTTGATTGCGGGCTTGGAAATGCCGGCGCATAAGCTCGGCAAGTTCTATTGGCATGTTTTCCTTGACATTACGGTTGAGGACAGAATAAAAAATATCAGCTATGGAGACTTGAGCCATAAAGAACTCGCCGCCAGGTTTCCCAGGAATCCAGTGGAATTTCTTAAAATCGGAAGTCTGAGTCCAAACCAGTTTTCGGACCAGGGCTTTTTCAACGCTTACGAATATTGGGCGTCTTTCAAGCCGGGAAGTTTTGTAACGTATAAAATCGTCTCAACGAGCAGAGGCGCAGCAACATTATCTTTCAAAACATTCATAGTGAAAGAGGTCACCCCGCAAAAAGCCGTAATTGAAGTTTGGGAGTCATTTGGGAATAAGAAAGTAAAGCCTCAAGGAGGCGGTTCCGGCCGAACCGCTGATTTTTCCTTCGCGGTTTGGAAGGATAGTGCACCCTGGGAAAACGAAGATCTTTATCATGGCTTTCTCAGCCTCGATATTTTAAACCTGTCCAATATTTTGGACCCGGCTGTCGCAATCAGGGATGCTGATGAGGTGGAAATTAAAGGAGTCGCGATCAAAACTCAAAGAGTCAAGTTCCAGCCAAATGCCCTGGATGCGAATGCCATTACCATTACTTTCTGGTACGTTGAGGATATACCGGGAGGAATAGCCCGCTTTAAAAGAGAGGTTACCGCGCCGGTTCTTGTCCGGGAAGACATCCTGGTTGAGGATTTCCTGGCTGACCGAAGGGGAGTGGCAGAATATCGTAGACTTATGCAAGAACCTATGCCGCAGATGAAGGCGAGCGCGTATCTTGGGAAAAATCTGAGGTTTTTCCGGGAAGCCAAAATGGTTGAGGACGGCCTTGTTTCGTTTCAAGAGCATCCGCGCAATTACGATGATTTTGCCGCAAGAGTGGGAATCCTTCTTGAAAAAGCCTGGGAATGGAAAGGCCATTTTGAGGAGGATCTGAAGGATATCGACAGCCAGATTCCAGAAAAAGAGCGGCAGAAGCTCGAGCCATTTCTGAAACAGGCGGCCGAATACTGCTCTGCGTCAGTCGATCTTCTTGAGACCTTTGACAGGGATCTCCGTAAGCTCCAAATAATGACCAAAATTCCCGAATCCTTCTGGCCTTCCGTGAAAGATAAAATGGATGAGGTCAGAGCTTTTAGAGACCAATCTTTCATAAAATATGTTACTGCCCGTAACGACCTAAAGAGCATCGAGATCAAGCTCACAAAATAGGACCAATCCAGCAAGAAGGAGGATGAAGATGGGTAAAATATTATTTCGCGTCTTGGCGCTTCTTTTGATCCCAACGCTGACTCTTTCTTCCTATTCTTATGGGCAACGGATAAGTCCGCTGCAATGGGATGGAACCGATTGGCTGGCGGAGTCGAGCCGTATCTGTGCAAAATGGCTGAATCTTGGTATCGTTGCGGGTGTGATGATGGGGATGGCCACGGCTCATAAGGCGACCAGGGAGTTGATCGAACGAATCGAAAATGAGCTTTATGGTCAAAGGACGACCTCTGCTGTTGAGCTGAAAGGGAAAATGACCGAACTACTCATCGACCGTATAACCTCCAACCAATTGCTCGCTGGCATCGATGCCCTTTACGAAGATCACAACAACCTGAAAATCAAGGTCATCGATGCCGTTTACATCGCAAAAATGCAGGTCCTGGGGCTTGATCCTGAGCTTATCGATGCCCAGATCAGATGCCTCAGGATGCAGCCTGTGAACTACAAGACACTGGCTGATGCGCTGAATAAGTATGCGCTGATCAGCCGAGAGAACGAAAATAAGAAGATTGGACGAAAAGTTACCAACGAAGATATAAAAAGCGGAAGAATCAGCCTGGAGGAAGTTTTAATAAGCAGGCACTTTGTCGATAGAAACGACGAGAATCATTCACTGTTCTGCTACGGCGATTATTATGGAGAGAGCAGGTAAGAGATTAAAGAAGATTCCGTCTGCTTGATTTTCTCAAGAATTCTCTTTATTTTCATCGAAAGGGCTGCAGACCTTGACCTTCTGGCAAAAAAAATGTCCTAGAGCTGCTGAAGATGCGTGAGCCTTCGAGTTGAAACTGATTATTTTTCGATTTATTTCCCTCTAACCCAAATAAGCTTATCGCCATCTTTCGCCACAAAACGGAGTGAGCCAGAACTATCAAATCGAAGCCATGCTTGAGTAACAATTCCATCAAACTGATTTGAGAAAGGCTTGTCATTCAAGAAAACTTGCCATTTACCACCCTCAATTTTAGCAGCGTACGCTATTTCATTTTTAGGTCCTCGAATGAGAGGTCCAACATCTAAAAAAGATACGGACTCAGGCAATCCTTTTATTACCCATCCTTTAGCCGTTTTCGCTGCGTAGATAATCTTACCTTCAGTGCTCATAAAAATTGGATCACCTACTTCTTCATATGCTTCTTTAGCAGCTTCATCGACGACGATAGCCCATTTATCTTTGTCTTTTATAGCGTAGGCCACGTGTTTTCCGTCATCACTAATCGAGAGTGATGAGCCTCGGATTTCAGAGCGAGCACCAAGAGACTTGCCGTTATGAACTACGACCATAGCACTTGTTTTTTCATTTGTAAGATAAGCAACATAAGCATGGGCTGTAAAGTCTTTGTTCCATACAAAGCTACCTAGACGAGAAATAAAGCCTGCGTATCCCCAGTCGATCTTTGGAAATGCTGTTTCTTCTTTGCCATCGACTACAGCGGCTTGTTTGCCACCTTCTTTCTTCACGAGCACGGCCAAATGCATGTGATCTGTGGAGGCCTTTATAGTATCTGCAAGGGGTCCATACCCCTGTAATGCCCTATCACCTTCCATCAATATCCAATTGCCGTTGCGCTCTCCTCTGTATACAAGTCTGTTTCCGGGCTGCAGGTACGTGGTACCATCGATACTGTCGAATTGTGGGCCAGGAATTCCGTCGATGTATACCGTGGGTCGGCGACTTCCCAATGGTGATACAGCAAATGAATAATGGTTCCCATCTGAGCTAAAGGCCATCCCTTCGTGCCAAAACGATTGGAATTCCACAGGAAGCCAGGAGCCATCTTTAAAGATCTTGCCGGTATTTTTTGGATAGCATAAAACAAAGTAATTATCAGCTTTCTCCGCAAACCATATAGCGAGAGTACTCCACATTGTTACAGTATATTCTCCACCGATAAAATGGAGACTAGTGCCTTGAGTAAGGCTGGTAAGTCCCCCTAACTCAGCAACTTCCTTCCCATCAATAACCAAATAATACTTACCATCACGTTTCCCTCCGTAATAATAGTGATTCCCTTTGGGCGAGAATTCGATAACTGTAACATCGTCATATAACGGGCCTGCTTTCCCATCTACAATGGCGTGAAATTTCCCATTTTGCTCGACGCCGAACGCAACGCGATCGCCGTCCTGACTGAATTTAACGCTTTTGAAGTTTTTTGGGATCGCAACTGTTCGGTACTCTTGCGCGCAGGCCATTGTCGCGAGTAATGTCACTCCCACTAGAATCCAAAACAGCATTAGAAAAAGGGTTTTGGCTAGAGATACACTTTTCACAATCATCCTCCTTTTGTTATCAAGTTTTACCCTGTAAGTCAAAGATAAGGGGCTTAACGGAATGGATCATCGGCGCAAAAATGCTGGCGCATTTTTGTTTCCGTGTGCACGCGGTTGCTAGGAAAAACATATTCAATCAACAAGAAATTCCGGTCTGCTAGCTTAAGATTACAAGCAGCCAAATAACAAGGCTTCCGTTAATAATCTGGATTCAGATTATCAAATTTTCAGCCTTCTTCTCTTGTGGCCTAAAGGAATGAAATCGTCCTTTTCTTTCTCTTCTATCTTTTTTAAGCCAAGATCAAGCAGGATTTTTCTTTCCTCCTCGTCTCTTTTTGCGCGCTTTAAATATCTTTTAAAACCCAGACGATCCCTTAAAATAAGGAACTCAGTTGGGGAAACCTCTTCAAACTTATTAATTCTTTGCTTCATCCAGAAACCTTCTTTTTTAGCTCCTGAAGCTCTTTTAAAATATCATTTTCAGGCATTTTTAACGGAGATTCCGTCTGCTTGATTTTCTTAAGAATTCTCTTTGTTTTCATCGAGTTAAATAATAACAACTCTCAGCGTTTACTACAAGAGCCATTTTTCGCGGCAAGAATTTTCCAATTTCTTCAAATCTGAATGAAGCTCTGAGGCAGTCGAGCTGGAAGGGCCCGGAAATAACCGCATCAAACTGGTCTCAATTAATAGCGGTGCGCCTTGAGAAGATTGACTGGAGCAGGGCAGCTGAAGATGTCCGGCCTTTCATCGAAAGGGCTGCAGACCTTGATCTTCTGACAAAAGAAAATGTCCTAAAGCTGCTAAAAACGCGTCAGCCCTAGAGTTAGGCATAATAAATTCTTTTTTGCGAGGGATGTCCAGTTGTGAGTCTTGGTTTCGATTTTTCCAACTAAGTGCTTGCTGATACTTATGTTGGTTTTAAAATAAGCAGATCACCCTCGGTCAAAATATCCGGAAGATCGGGCGCTGCTTTCTAGCGAACGCCGATGAAATGTTTGCCTTTAATCCCAGGCGCGGAAAGGATAGGATTTTCCGAGGAAAGAGAGATTTCCGTCAGAGCCCACGATCACAGCGCCATAGTCAGGATATTTCTCCAGGATTTTTTCTGGCTCCTGGCTGACAAAGATAGCTGTAGAAAGGGCGTCGCAGAGAACGGTTTCAGGTCCGATGACCGTCACGCTCTGTTTTCCCTGAGCCGGGTAGCCAGTTTTGGGGTTAAAAATATGATGGTAGCGGACGCCGTCCCTCTCAAAGTATCTCTGGTAATCGCCGCTTGTCGCAGCCCCGAGCTGAGAGAGCTCCAGCACACCCAAAATCCCGTCTTTGCGGGGATGTTTGACACCGATCTGCCAGAGCTCATCTTCCGGGTTTATTCCCCAGCAGTAGAGGTCACCGCCGGCGTTGATGAAGCCGTTTGAGATCCCAAGCTCGATCAAAGATTGGGACGCGAGGTCGATAGCATAGCCTTTGGCAATCCCGCCCCAGTCAAGCCCCATTTCGGGCAGGAGGACAAGGCTTCGGTTTTCTATCTTTATTTTTTTCATTCCGATGTGGATGAGAGTGGATTTTATGACTTCTGGCGCAGGAACATAGTAGGATTTGTTGAAAAATCCCCAAACACGGGACAGAGGAGCCACCGTGATGTCAAAGCATCCGCCAGAATCCTGATGGACTTTAAGAGAGGTCTGATAAAGGTCTAAAACCGCAGGGGAAGAATAATCCGTGCTTCCCGGAGAGAAGTGTGATTCGATTTCAGAGAATATCTGTTCGACAGCTTTCTGGGAAGCTTTGAAAGTCGAAAAGGAACAAAAAACCTTTATCTCGCACAGGGTGTCGAAAACCAGGAACGTTGAGGTCTGCCATTTCTCTTTGACCTGGCAGCTGACAGCTATGGATACGAGGACAAGCCAAAAAATGAAAAGTTTTTTAGCCAATGACAGTGTCGAGGGAATGGCCTTGAAGTTCTAAAAGAAAATGGTTTGGGGCACAGATAATCCTCTCACCGGCCAGAGAGATGGGAAATGAATAGAGGCAAATCTTGTGGCGGCAGGAGGATTCCGAAACCCAGGCTTTTCCATCTTTGGTGCTGATTTTAATTTTTCCTCTGTTGGACCGGAATGATGCAGAGAAATTTTCGTTGAGTGAGACCTTTTCGATTCTTCGGCCATCCCTGTAAATCAAAAGGTATTCGCCGGCAGCCCTATCGGATTTTCTATTCTTTAAGGACGCTACGGTCAGGCAAGAAGAAGGTTTGTGGTTTTCGTTCATCTCTTTCCAGAGAGTCTGGAGCTTCCGCGCTCTTATATCCCAAATCCTTCCTTCTTTGACCAGCGTGAAGGAGGGGAGGGCCCTGTCTTGAAGGTGGCTGAAAGAGAGAGCCAGGTCGGCCCGGGTGGGCTTTTGGACATAGCTCCAGCCTTTCTCGATGAGAGTCCGCTTTAAACCATGTTCCTGCGGGTGAGGATTGAGGAAGGTAAAATTCCTCCCAGAGATTAGGGAATAGTTCGCGACTTCGTCCAGAAGTATCGGAAGGAACCAGTGGGGCTCATCGCTGATAAGATAAAGCGCGAGGTCGCCGTTGTTCTTGTTTGATGCCAGCAACAGCTGTCCCATCAGGGGAGTTGCGAACATGGTTTTGAAAAAGTCGCGTCTGTTCATTGCGGTCTCCTTTTTCGTCTCTTGTTTCTTAATCCAAGATTTTTATCCAAGATTCAAAAAAAGTCAAATTCTGATTTAAAATCGTTAGCATCTTTTTTTCCGTGAAGGCAGATGATGATAAAAGCCAGCTCTAACAGTGCTGGTTTCCATCCCTCCTCGCCAAAGACCCTCCCACCCACCTTCATGGGCTTCGGAGGGACGGAAACCAGCGCCTCCTTTTCTCTCTATCAAATCTCTTTTCTCATCACGGAAAAAAAGATTCTTTGTTTAAAATCGAGTCCGTTTCATGTTGACATGCCTCCTGAATCTGTATATGGTAATGCTGATTCGACGGGTGCTTTCATACCTCATGAAATCACAATTTCTGCTCTTAAGCCTGAAAAACAAGGGGAGTTCAGAAGGAATTTTTTTCCAGGGCAGATTTCTCGATCTTTTTCATTCTTATCGTTCCGTTTCAATTTTCAACAGATCAAAATTTAAAATTTCATCCAAATAGAGAAGCCTCTATGCGCAAAAAATATCCTATTTTTTTTCAAAACGAAAGGTAGGAAGGTATGGAGAAAAGAGTCAATTACACTCAAATCCAATTGGCCGCGCTGGTCATCCTGAGGGTTTTAATCGGCTGGCATTTTCTCTACGAAGGCATCGCCAAGCTGCTCAACCCTTACTGGTCGTCGGCGGGATTCCTTCTGGAGACAAAAGGGATATTTTCCGGACTGGCGACATCGATTGTGGCCAGCCCGAATGCCCTGAAGGTTGTTGACTTTATCAACATCTGGGGACTGATCGCCATCGGCGCTGGATTGATTGCGGGAGCTTTGACCCAGATAGCCAGCATCGCCGGCATTGTCCTTCTTTTCCTGTATTATGCTTTTAACCCTCCGTTCATCGGCTACACCTATACAAGTCCAGCCGAGGGAAGCTATCTCATCATCAACAAAATTTTCATCGAGATGTGGGCCCTCGTGGTCCTGACCTTGTTTCCAACAGGGAAAATGATCGGATTGGACAGGTTTATCTTCATCAAGAAAAAACCCGAATAATAAGGATTTTAAAATGCCTAAGCATTTGGAGGATTGAGATGAATCAAGAAAATAATAATACTCCGCAGGAATCCAAATCAGGGCCTGAAAAGAGGTTTACCATCAAGCGCAGGGATATTCTCAAAGGCCTGATAACGATCCCCATTTTTGGCCCTTTTTTCTATGCCATCCTCAGGAAGAAATGGCTGGATGACCTCAAAAAGAAGGAGATCCTGGCTGAATTGGGGATCAGCGGAAAAGCACCGGCTGTTCTCCCCAAAACCACTTTTAAAAAGCCGGGCCAGCTCGTCAGGCTGGGAGTCATCGGCTTTGGAGGAAGAGGCGAATATCTGGCCAAGTGTGCCGGTTTCGTCCATCCTGACTGGGTCGAGAAGGCTAAGAAAGATGCCAAGGAGAACAAACTGGATAAAAGCCTGGAAAACTTCTTGAACCAGGAAGACCTGAACGTTGTCCTGGCCGGAATCTGTGACGTCTTCGCTGTCAGGGCAGAGAGGGGGATTGCCGCGTCCAAAAACGATGTCAGGCCTGGCGGCGGCTCAGGGTTGTTGAAAGGAGCAAAACGCTACATCTACTATCAGGAAATGCTGCAGAGCGATGATGTCGATGCGGTCATTATCGCCACTCCTGACCACTGGCATGCCCAGATGACAATCGATGCTGCGGCTGCGAAAAAGCCTGTCTATTGTGAAAAGTGCATGACCAGAACAGTCGAGGAAACACTGAGGATGGTCGATGCGGTTAAAAAAAGCGGCATCGTTTTTCAGCTTGGACATCAGGGCCGGCAGCAGGAAAGCTACATCAAAGCCAAGCAGATTATCGATAGAAACATCCTGGGAAAGATCACCCTGGTGGAGACGACCACCAACCGCAACTCGCCGGATGGAGCCTGGGTCTATGCTATCCACGAGGAAGGAAGCCCAGAAACCATCGGCTGGGCGCAGTTTGAGGGACCGGCGCCTCACAAAGTTCCTTTCAGCCTGGAACGCTTCTTCCGCTGGCGCTGCTGGTATGACTACGGAACAGGGCTTTCCGGCGACCTGCTGTCCCACGAGTACGATGCTGTCAACCAGATTCTGGACCTTGGCATTCCAAAATCAGCAGTGGCTTCAGGCGGGATTTACTTTTTCCGGGATGGACGCGACGTTCCTGATGTCTTCCAGGCAGTGTTCGAATATCCGGAGAGAAACCTGACATTCATGTACAGCGCGACTCTGGCTAACGGCTGGGGCCGGGGCAAGATCTTTATGGGGCATGATGCTTCGATGGAAGTCGGGTCCATGCTGACGGTTATGGCCGACAGTGAATCCACCCGGTACAAAGAAAAAATCATGAACAAAATCATCAACACCTCTTTGCCGCTCTTTACTTACCATCCTGGTGCCAAAGGGATTGATACGGTCACTTCGGCCACAGAAAGATATTTTGCCAGTCGAGGATTGATGTACACGTACAGGGAAGGCCGGCAGGTTGACACCTCGCATCTTCATATCAAAGAGTGGCTGGATTGTATCAGAAACGGCGGACAGCCGAGCTGCAACATCGACCGCGGCTTCGAGGAAGCGATCACCTGCCATATGGCGACAGCTTCCTATCTTCAAGGCCGGAGGGTGGAGTGGGATCCAGCGAACAAGCGAATTGTCTAATGTCAAGACAGGAAACATCTTATTTAGCACGGAATTTGAAGTGCTTTTCCTGATTCAAGGATATCAGATAAAAAGACGATAGCTGAAACATTAAAGAAAGAGAGGTGAGCATGAGTTCAAGATTTCGTCTGGGCGCGATGATGTTTTTGCAGTATGCCATCTGGGGAGCCTGGGCCCCGGTGCTTTCCGATTATTTGCTCAACGTGCTTCATTTTAGCGG
>CAZJYC010000043.1:3078-22283 GCA_964550165.1 uncultured Eubacteriales bacterium | reverse complement strand
TAAATATAAAATTAAAATAAAATATATCATTATGAAAAAAGCGGTTTCTTTATCATTATTTTTTTCATTCTTTGTTTCCCTGCTCTTTTCAGCTGATATTAAGGTCAAAGACCTTCCTTCTCAATACCGAAAATGGCTTGAGGAAGAAGCCGTCTACATCATCACGGCTAAAGAAAAAGATGTGTTTCTGAAGCTTCAGACAGACAGGGAGAGAGGGCTCTTCATCGAAGCTTTCTGGAAACAGCGTGATCCCAACCCTACCACCACTGAGAATGAGTTTAAAAAAGAGCATTATCGACGTATCGCTTATGCCAACCAGTGGTTTGGACGAGAGTCTCCCGGACCGGGCTGGAGAACAGACATAGGCAGAATCTATATCATCCTGGGAGAGCCGAAATCAGTTGATAAGTTTGAAAGCCTTTCCGAGGTCTACCCCCTGATCATCTGGTTTTACGAAGGGATGGCAGAGTATGGGCTGCCCAATGCCTTTAACGTCGTTTTTTTCAAGAAAGCCGGGATTGGCGAGTATGAATTGTATTCTCCGATAAGATTTGGCCCTCAGCGGCTTCTTATCCATTATGAAGGAGATCCTACAGACTACCTGGATGCCTATTATGAGCTTCAAAAGATTGAGCCAATAATAGCCGATATCAGCCTTTCTCTCATACCCGGTGAAACTGGCCTCACTCTTTCCCCTTCCATCGCCTCTGAGATTCTCATCTCGTCGAAGATACCTTCGGCCCCAAAAGAAAAAGTGAAGGATTTATACGCCGAAAAACTTTTGATGTACAAAGATATCGTCGAATACGATTATTCAGCCAACTATATAGACAATGATTCCTCCATAAAAGTGATGCATGATCATTCCGGGATGTTTTTTGTCCATTATCTTATTGAACCTCAACGCCTTTCCATCGAAAAGTACCAAGGGAAGTTTTATACAAATTTAGAAATTGTCGGCAAAGTTTCAGATTTAGAAGGAAATACCATCTACCAGTACGAAAAATCGACTCCGATTGAATTTACCGAAGAACAGATGACTTCCATAAAATCAAAGCTATTCAGCTTTCAGGATATGTTTCCTCTAATCGAGGGAAATTATAAGTTCAACGTGCTCCTGAAAAATGCTGTTGCTAAAGAGTTTACTTCGGTAGAGACAGACATTGCCGTTCCAGAAATTTCTTCTTTGCGCCTGAGCTCTTTAATCTTGGCCAGCAAGGTCGACAGGCAATCCAAGTATAAAGGGAGGAATAAACCTTTTCTTTTTGAAGGGATACAGCTTGTGCCTTCGCCCCGAAATGATTTTTCCCGCGAAGAAAATCTTTATCTCTTCTTCCAGATTTACGGATTGACCGATGATTTGAAAGAGAATGGCTATCTGGAATATTCCATCTATAACCTGGAACAAAAGGTTTACTTTATAACAAAGGCCCTCAAGGAATATCCCGGCTCGCCAGATTTTCTGGAAGAGATACCTTTGGCCAGTTTTCCTTCTGCTCACTACAGAGCTAAAGTTTCTCTATTTAATAAAAATAAAGAGGAAATACTTTTTGAGCAGAGTGATTTCTATATCACCCCGGTGGCCTATCTGCCACGGCCCTGGGTCCTTTCTTTTCCTCTTCCCTCATCCGATGATCCCAGCTATTTGAACACTCTGGGAAACCAGCTTCTCAACAAAAAGGATATCGAAGGGGCAAAGTCATTACTGGAAAAAGCCTATAGAAAAAATCCAGCTTCTGCAAAATTTGCCCTGGACCTCTGCCGGGCACTTTTCGCTGCGAAAGATTACAGGGGCGTTAAAGAAATAGCTATTCCATTTTTAAAAGACCAAGAAAAATATGAATTCTTGGCAATACTCGGGCAATCGTCCCAGTCCTTAGGGGAATTCCAGGAGGCTATTTCTTATTATAAAGATTATCTTGCCCATTACGGCACGAATGTGAATGCTCTCAATGCCATTGGCGATTGTTATTATCTGCTGGGAAACAACGAGGAAGCTCTGGTTGCGTGGGAAAAGTCCTTGGAAGTCAGTTCAAATCAGGAGAGGATTAAAAAGATGGTGGAGTCGATCAAGGAGAAAAAATGAGAAAGCCTTTAATCTCCATACTTTTTTGGATTTTCCTTATCCTGCTCATGCAGTCTTGTGCTTCTTATAAACTCGAAAAGAGTTTAGAGCCAGAACACAGAGAATTTCTATCGAAAGTGAGATACATCATCACCAAGCAAGAAAGAAAAATTTTCCTCAACCTTCCAGCCTCAGAAAGAGAAAAATTTATAGAAGAATTCTGGACAAAGAGAGATCCAGACCCGGACACAGAGGAGAACGAATTCAAAGAGCAATATTTCGCCAGGATTAAAGAAGCGAATCAGATTTTTAGGGATGGGGGGGGAGAGGGTTGGCTCCAGGACAGAGGAAGGATTTACATTCTGCTGGGCCCGCCTGATGAAAGAGAGGTTTACCCGCGAGGCATCACCTTTTATGGAAAACCGGTGGAGATCTGGCATTACGGGTTCTTTCCTATTGTTTTCATCGATAAAGCCTGGAACGGCAATTACGAATTGGAACCCCTCAGTGCCCAGCATATCACAGAAATCAATAAAGCCCAGATGGAAAGGAAGCCGCAAATAATGCCCGAAGAGGTTGTTTTTGATTTTAACCTGAGCATGGAAAAAACTAAAGAGGGTGTGCTGCTTCAGGTTGGAATTCCTTACAAAGATATCTGGTTCAGAGAAGAAGAAAACACGCTGAAAACAGAGTTTAGAATTCTCGTTGAGGTTTTTGATTCTTCCGGGAAGAAAGTTCGGGAAGTTCAAAAAGATTACCCTCTGGATTTAAAAAAGGAAAATTTGAAAGATGTCTTGGGAGAAGACTATATCATAGAGGTTCCATTGAGCCTCGACCAGGGAAGCTTTACCCTGACAGTTGAGTTAGAAAATAAAATTGATGGAAGCCGGGTGAGGAAGAAAATAAGCTTTGTTGTTGGAGAGAATTGAAATTCTATAAACATTCTGCTATCACCCTGCACAAGGAAGAGATAAACAGGAGCAAGTCAAAAGCAGAGAATTCTGTAAGTGAGGAGGGAAAAAAATGAAGGTAGTTGATTGCAAAAGATTTTTTTTCTATATCCTGGTCTTTTTTCTTTTTGTCGCCTCTGTCTCTCCCCAAGCGGGGAGAGGAACAGGAAGAGTCACAGGTGTGGTTGTGGATGAAAACGGAAGCCCAGTCAATTCAGCAAAAATTCTCATGCAGCTTCAAGAGAATGAGGAAATCACGCGGGAGACAACTACCAATAAAAAGGGAGAATGGGCAGTTCTCGGCCTGGGCACAGGAATGTGGAGAGTGACTGCTTCTGCAGAAGGGTATGCTCAGACTTTTATCGATGTTTATGTCCGGCAGCTTGAGACAAATCCCAAAGTCACTTTGACTTTAAAGAAAATACAAAAAATAGATACAGCGTTTGCGGGAGAGGAAGCCTCGTTGAATCTTTTTGAAAAAGCGAATCAACTTGTTGCCGAAAAAAGATACGACGAGGCTATCGCTTTCTATCAGGAAGTTCTCGAAAAAAATCCCGGCCTCTATCAGGTTCATTGGAGCATCGGCAATTGTTATGCGGCAAAAGGAGATATCGAAAAGGCAATCGAAGAGTACCAGATAGTGTTGGAGCAATCCCAGACCGATGCCTCTACGGGCAAGGAGATGGCTGCCAAGGCCCTGGCGGGGCTCGGCGAGTGTTATTTGAAGAAAGGAGATTTTGAAACAGCACAGAATTATTTCAAGCAGTCCATCGAGTCTTATCCCGAGAACGAAATCATCGCCTACAATGTCGGAGAGATCTATTTCTCGAATCAGAAAATTGACGAAGCCATTCACTATTTTGAGGTGGCATCTCAGATTAAACCCGACTGGCCGTTCCCTTACCTCAAATTAGGGTATTCGTTTTTGAACAGGGGAGATTATGAGAAATCCATCCTCAATTTAAAAAAATTCCTGGAGCTTGATCCTCAATCTCCAGAAGCCCCTGCCATAAGAAACACAATCGAGTATTTAGAGAAAATCAAAAAGTAGGCAAAAAAAAGCCCCCTCAAAGAATTTTGAGGGGGCTTTTTCTATTCTGCGTTCAGCTTAGAAGTAGAGTTTCATTCCAAGACGAACCGAGATTGGTCCGTAGAACGATTCTTGCATCAGGAATCGGGGATCAACAGCGTAAGTAATAGTTCTCCCGAGTGGGTAAGTTGTTGTGGGTTTTGTTGTGATGGTATTGGTCGCCATGTCGTAATCCCAGCCCAGCAATCTTTCATCATCGGTGAGAACATTTCCGCCCCGGTTTATTCTCGGATAATAACGGCGAGCAGTCTTGGTGTCGAAGAGGTTATCCACGTTGACGTTGAACTGGAGTCTGTATCTTCCCCCCAATTTCAGGTTGTACTCGGCATATAGATTAGCCCAGAACAAGAAGGGCGCCCTCTTGTCTGTATTCCTGCCGTCAGGATAATAGCCTTCGAGGCCGGTATGGAGCTCTCTTGTCGTCGGGATTCCGCTCATTCCGTTGGCGACTGCGCCAACAGTCAGGCCAAAAGGAAAGACATAGCTTCCGTAGAATTTGAACTGGTGAGTCCTGTCGGTAATGAGAAGACCGACGATCTCTTCCATGTTCTTGTCCCACATGTGCCACCAGAGGTCCCAGTACCTTTCCACGTTTGGGTCGTTTCTTCCCCATTCATCCGAGCTTGCCAGTCCGCCGTAATTGCCCCACAGCCGGCTCCAGGTGTAGGAGAGGCCGCCCAGCCAGTTGTTGCTGAACCTTTTATCCAGGTTGAAGTTGACCGCCCAGTACTCGCGCTTGGCTTTCGGACAGGCAGGGAACTTGTCGTCAAATTTGCCGCCCTGGGAGATAGGGAGAGTCCAGCCATAGCCCGGGTTTGCGGTGAAGTATTCCTCGCCAAAAGCTGTGAGGACTCCGACGTCCTCGATCGTCCGGATGACGTGGTGGTAAGCCACGCGGACAGAGGCGGAGAGGTTTTCCATGACCATTTTCTCAACACCGAAGGTCAGCTCTGACTTGGCTGTGGGCTTGAGATTGCGGTCAGTCGTATCGAAGGAAGGAATGCGCCAGTTGTAGCTGGTATAGTATGTTCCGGGATAGTTGCCGTTCCCGATTTGGGTGAAGTCCCAGTCATCCAGTGAGTAGTAAGCGCTTGTCCATTTGAAGCCTCCGTAGGAGCCTAAAGCCATGTTCAGCTTCATGACATCGTAATAGATTCCGTAGCTGGCATAAACCTTCAGGCTGGCGTCGCCAAAGACATCGTAGATAAAGCCCAGACGGGGGGCTAATTTCTGGTCGATGTGGAATGAAATAGGAGCATACTGAAACTCTGGAAGGTCGGAGAAGCTCGGAATATCTTCTTTCTCGCCTCTTATGCCGAAATTCAGAGTGAGCCTGTTGTTCAAAAAGCTGGGAGTCCAGCTATCCTGGATATAGATAGCCCAACGGTAGCTGTTAGGATTGGCAAACGTCCCATATGGCCAGGCGGGGTGGTTTGCATCCGCTTGCGCGCCTCGAATGGCATAAAAACCGTATGTGCCTCTGACCTCCTCTCCGGTGTCGAGGTATTGGAACGACCTATCCCAGCCGAGATAGACGATTTCATAGGCAGCTGTGTTGTCGACATCCTGCTCGATGCGCACCATCTGAATACCCCACTTCCAGGCATGCTCACCGGCGACGTTGGCGAACAGGGTCATGTCCAGGTTGGCATGGAATTTGTTCTGGATATCTTTATTAAAGGCCATCGGATTCGTGGCCATGTTGGACCAGTTTAGGCCGTGGACATATTCGTCTGGGATTTCAGGGAACATGGTGTTTGTGGTCGCAGCATAACCCGGTGCTTCCTTATAGAATCTGTACCTAACTCCTAGTGGTCCAAGCTGTTCGTTCGTCGTGTTGGTGTAGAAGTAACCGCCGCGAGCATTGATCAGGAAATTGGCTCCTATGGTATAGTCTACCGATAGGTTGCCGCTCCAGTTGGGATAGTCATAGCCATAATCTCCCCAAGGCGCATTAGGGTTCCCGGTACCGTCTCGACCGGGCAGCGATCCTCTGTACTTCCAGAAATTGTTCAAAATGCTGGCGCTGACACGCATACCAGGGAGGGGCATGGCTGTGATCTTGGCCTGAAAGTTATAGGCAGTCTGTTTGTAGGGATGCTCGCTGTCAGGAGCCGTTCCTTCAGGAATCCAGTGAACCAGTCTGGTCTGATCGTAGAAGACTGGCAAGGCAGAGGCATAAAACCATAACTTGTCTTTAAAGATATACCCTCCCAGGTTGAAGCCGAATTCGTATCTGTTCGTCTTATCCTTTCCATACAGATCCTGGTAGTTGACGTACTCTGCTTCGGTTGGGTCCAGAGGATTCAGACGCAGCGTATCTCTTTCTTTTCCATTGAGCCGGCTTCCTTCATAGTACCCGATCAGCTCGCCTTCGTATTTGTTTCCGCCGGCGCGAGTGATAACATTGATAACGCCGCCCATGGAGCCGCCGAACTCTGCCGGGTATCCGCTGGCGTTGATTTTTACTTCATCCACGAACTCAAAAACAGCAGACTGTCCGCGCGTACCTCCGTACAATTGGGTAATGTCCTGGCCGTCGATATAGTACATGTTTTCCGCGCCGCTGGCGCCGTCCACTGATAATCCTGCTGCCCAAGGCTCATTGTTGACTCCTGGAACGGCCGTAACCAGGGTGTCAAAGTTCCTTCCCCTTGGAAGCACGGCAAACATCTCCTTGGTCAGTGTCATCCCTTTGATCGTGCTCCTGACATCGACCAACGGCGATTCCCCGATAACGGTCACCTCTTCCTCTATTCTGCCTGGTGTCATGGTGATATCAACTGTAATCGTCTCCTCAACCCGCATGGCAATGCCCTTCCTGACAACTGTGTTAAATCCAGGAAGAGAATAAGTGATGGTGTAGTATCCAGAGGGGAGAGCCAAGAGACGATAAGCACCATAGGCATCTGTCACAGCTGTGGCTTTACCGATGAGCTTTTCGCTTGTGGCTTCCACGGTGACGCCGGGAAGAGGATTGCGCTCGTCATCAAGGACTTTTCCGATAATCTTGCCCGTGGGTGCCTGAGCCATGATCGTTCCGGTAACAAGCAGAACGCTGAGGAAGAAAAATAGAATACCTTTTAATTTGTTCATTTTTCTTGTTTTTTTCCCCTTTTTTCTTTTGATCTGAACAATGTTTGCGCAGCTTTTTTGCTGGCAATAAGAAAACAATGCCCTAAGAGCGCTTTTTCATTCATTAAGGTTTAGTTCTAAATTCTTTGATTAATGCGCTCTCACCTGTTTGCCATTAATTTAGATAGTCCTCTAATTCTCACCTCCTTCCTTTGCATTTATTTGCTTTTGCAAAATATGTGCCAAATTGTTTCAAAATCAAATATATTACAATTTATTTATTATTAATAATTTATAGAAATTCGTCGTTGATAAAATTCTTGTTAAAATTGATTATAATCCATTTTTTTGAATTGTGTTCAATAAAATGGATTAATTTTCAGTTTCCGGTATTAAGAAATTTTGAAAAGAGAGTTTCGTTTAAATAAAGAGTATTTCTTTTTTCAGAAAATTTGGGATATTATTTATAAAAATGAGCCGGCATCAGTCTTTCAGATTCAGGTCCAGCGCTGAGCTGCTGAAAAAAGCTGAAGAATTAGAGGTCGCAATTCCTTTCCAGGATTCGATAGCTCCTCTTTTTACTTATATCGATATCAGCTGGAAGAAGATTGCCAACCGTTTGGCTGTTCAGCCCATGGAGGGCTTTGATGCCGAGCAGGGGGCGCCCAGCAAGCTGACCTTTCGGCGCTACAAGCGTTTTGCTGAGGGCGGAAGCGGACTCATCTGGTTTGAAGCGACAAGCATAGATCCTGAAGGCCGTTCAAATCCCCATCAACTTCTGCTCCAGGCGAAGACTCTGGACAGCTTCAAACGTCTTGTGGAACAGACCCGGCGTTCAGCCTACAAAGTTTTCGGTCAATCCCATGAGGTTTTTCTTGTGCTCCAACTGACCCATTCTGGCCGCTACAGTAAGCCAACAGGAAAGTTTGAGCCTTTGGTCGCTTTCCGTAATCCTTTTCTCGATAAGGAAAATGATAATGCTCACATCCTGAGCGATGAAGAACTCGACCGTTTGCAGGACAGGTTTGTGAAGGCAGCCCGGCTGGCCCAGGAAGCCGGCTTTGACGCTGTGGATATCAAAGCCTGCCATGGCTATCTTGTCAATGAACTCCTGGCCGCCCGCAGCAGAAAAAAAAGCCGCTACGGAGGAGGCTTTGAGAACAGAACTCGCTTTCTCAGGCAGGTTATCCAAAACATCGGAGAAGAAGCTTCGGGCATTTTTCCTGCTGTCCGTTTGAGCGCCTTCGATGGATTGCCCTATCCATATGGCTGGGGAGTCAAGGAAGGGGATTCTCCTCAAATCGACCTGAGCGAGCCAAAAGAGCTGGTCCGCTCCCTCATCGAGCTCGGGTGTCTCATGTTCAACATCACAGCCGGCAATCCCAGCCACAGTCCCCATCTTGGCCGTCCTTTCGACCGCCCGCTTCCCGGGGCGCCCTTGCCCGAAGAGCACCCTCTGGAAGGAGTTTCTCGTCTTCTGAAAATCACGGCAGAATTCCAGAAAACATTTCCCGAGGTCCCCTTTGTCGGCTCTGGCTATTCCTGGCTGCGTCATTATTTTCCTAATGTCGCCTCAGCCGTTGTCGAGAGGAGAGGGGCCATGTTAATCGGCCCTGGCAGAAGCTCATTGGCTTATCCGGATGCGCCGAGAGACCTGATGGCGAAAGGCAGAATGGACCCGGACAAGGTTTGTATCACCTGCTCCCGCTGCACGGAGTTGATGCGCGCCGGCCATATCAGCGGCTGTGCGGTCCGGGACAAAAAGATTTACGGCAGGGAATACAGGAAGGTTTTCCGGGACATCGTGGATGCTGGCGAAGAGGAAGAATAAAAATAGGTCTATGGATCAGGTTGAACATCTTGCTCCGTTCCGGTGAAGAAAAGCTATTCCGCAAGGGAGGAAACATGGAAAAAAGCTTTGTTGAAATCGAAGGAGTTCGAATTCCGGTCTATTCTCTGAACACACTCATCATCGGCAGCGGCGTTGCGGCCCTGAACGCTGCAGTTCATCTCTCAAAGTGGGGGCAAAAGGACATTGCCATCGCCACCGACCTGTGGGGCGCAGGAACATCCAACAATGCCGGCTCGGATAAGCAAACCTACCACAAGCTTTCTCTTTCAGGCAATATCCCCGATTCCCCGCTCGAAATGGCCAGAGATTTGTTCAGAGGAGGATGCATGCACGGCGACATCGCCCTCTGCGAAGCCCAGAACTCAGCCATGGCTTTTTTCAATCTTGTCAACCTGGGCGTCCCTTTTCCCCATGATCGCTACGGAGCCTATACCGGATATAAGACCGATAATGACCCGCGCGGGAGGGCAACTTCAGCCGGGCCGCTGACCTCCCGTTTGATGTTCGAATGTCTGGCTAAAGAAGTTAAGAGCAGAAAAATTCCGGTCTTCGACAAGCATGAAGTCATTGGCCTGCTGATACAGAGAAAAGCGGATGACAAACATGCCATCGGCGCTGTTGCCCTGGATAAGGACAACCTTGATTCTGAAAACTGCGGCTTTGTTGTTTTCAATGCGACAAATGTTGTTTTGGGTACAGGGGGTCCGGGCGGGATGTACAAAGCCTCAGTCTACCCGGAGAGCCAGCTTGGCTCCCATGGGCTCGCCTTTGAAACAGGCGCCATCGCCAACAATCTCACTGAATCCCAGTACGGCCTGGCATCGGTCAAATTCCGCTGGAATCTTTCAGGAACATACCAGCAGGTCATTCCCCGCTATGTTTCCACCGGTAAAAGCGGCAAGGATGAGAAAGAATTCCTGAATGATTACTTTCCTGACATGGGGAAGCTGGCCACTGCGATTTTCTTAAAAGGATACCAGTGGCCCTTTGATCCTCGAAAGGTCGCTCATTATGGCTCATCTTTGATAGACATTCTTGTCTACCAGGAGACTGCAATCAAAGGAAGAAGAGTCTTTCTTGACTTCACCCGAAATCCGAGCAGAGGCGGGAAGCTCGAAGATTTCTCCTTTGACCTACTGGATGAGGAAGCCCGCAGCTATTTGAAAAAATCAGGCGCCTTGTTCGGGACGCCCATCGAGCGGTTAAGGACAATGAACCAGCCTGCCATTGACCTTTACAAAAGCCAGAACATAGACCTCGGCCGGCAGTATCTGGAAATAGCGGTCTGCGCCCAGCACAACAACGGCGGCTTCAGAGGCAATATCTGGTGGGAATCCAGCATCAAGCATCTTTTTCCTGCGGGCGAGGTCAACGGGACTCACGGTGTCTACAGGCCAGGAGGCTCTGCCCTGAATTCAGGCCAGGTGGGAAGCATGAGGGCTGCGCTCTACATTGTGAAAAGGTACAATTCCAAGCCGCAGGATGTGAAAAATTTCCTCACTTCGGCCAAGGCGCAAATAAAAAGTAAGCTCGAGTATGCAAAAACAATAATCGACTCCAGAGCTGAAGATGCAGCAATCCTCGACAAGGCGAGGAAAGAAATTCAGGAGAGAATGTCTTCCTGCGGAGCTCATATCCGCAGCCCAAAAAAGATCAAGAAGGCCATAACAGAGGCCTGGGCCCTCTATTCCAGGTTGAGAAGCGGCATGAAGATTCACTCAGCTCAGAAACTGCCTGCGGCATTCAAAAACTTGGATTTGTGTCTAACCCATACCGTGTATCTGGAAGCGATTGCCGAATACCTGGAGAAAGGCGGACAGAGCCGCGGCTCTTATCTTGTCCTCAATCCCGAAGGCGAGAAGCCCAGCCGGGAATTGGGCGAAGAGTGGAGGTTCCGCCTGAATGAAGAAGATTCTTTCGTGAACAAGCACATTTTAGAAATCTACCTCGATGAAGGTCTCAAGGTAAAAAAGAATTGGGTTGAGATCAGGCCCATTCCGCAGGAAGAAGCGTGGTTTGAGAATGTTTGGAATGAATATTTGAAGGATAATATCGTCAGGTAAGAGAAAAAGGGGACTGTCCCCTTTTTCTGGTTTTTGGAATCTTTTGAAGAGCAAACTCCGAAGGCTAAATCCTCAATAGTCGCTGCGGCTAGCCCAAAAATCTTTGGGTATTCCGAGGCAGCCTTTTATCAGGGAATTTAAAATGCTAACGCCTGATTTCTGTTTCTTTTTATGATAGAATCTCGGTACTAATGGAGATGCCGTATTATTTATATTGTCACATTGAGCGGGTGAAAGGAGCGTGGTCAAGAAAATCCATGAGGAGAAGCAATGATGAATAACAATCCAGTGGCTCTGGTGACCGGGGCCGGCCGGGGAATAGGCCGCGCCATAGCCCTCGAGCTGGCAAAGAACGGGTTTGATATTGTCGGGAATGACATCCTTTATGAGCCAAGAAATAAAAAATCCGGTCTTTTTGAAGTCAAGGAGCGAGTCGAAAAATTCAAAAAGATCTTCCTTCCCGTTCAAGGAGATATTTCCTCTCTGGATGACCATCCGAAAATTTTAAAAAAAGCTCTGGACAGGTTTGGAAGAATTGACGTGCTGGTGAACAATGCCGGGATCGCGCCCGAGAAAAGGCTGGACATTCTTGAAACCACAGCGGAGAGCTTTGACAGAGTCCTGTCTGTCAACATGAGAGGAACGTTTTTTTTCACTCAAAAAGTCGCCAGCATCATGGCCAAACAGGCCAAGCAAAAATCAGAGATGAAGCCCTGCATCATTTTCATTTCTTCCATTTCCGCTTACGTTTCATCTCCTTCAAGAGCAGAATACTGTATCTCCAAAGCCGCGCTCAGCCAGGCAGCAAGGATTTTTGCCGACAGGCTTGCCGAGTATGGAATCAATGTTTATGAGGTCCGTCCGGGAATAATTCAGACAGACATGACTGCGCCGGTCAGGGAAAAATATGACAAACTCATCGCCAAAGGCCTTGTTCCCCAGAGACGATGGGGATTCCCGGAAGATGTGGCTCAAGCTGTGAATGCCCTGGCCAGGGGATATTTTGGCTATTCCACAGGCCTGGTAATTGAGGTCAGCGGCGGAATGAACATTCAGCGCCTGTGAATGAGATCTTGGCCCTGAAGAACTGAGGAAAAAAAGGAGGAGGAGATGAGCCAATCAAGGAAAGTTTTTGAAGATCTAAAAAAGAGCCGGCTGATCGCTCTCCTCATGCCAAAGAGCAAAGAAGAATGCGTTGCCGCTTACGAAATTCTCAAGAAATATGGAATCATTCTCGAAATTGCCTTCCGCTCAGACCATGCAACCCAAGGACTTAGGGCCATTTGTAAGAAATATCCAAAAGCGCTCGTCCTTGGCGGCACGGTGATGACCCGCGAGCAGGCTGAAGCTGCCATCAAAGCCGGCGCTGCGGGCATTGTCTCGGCAGATTATATTCCAGCCGTGGTCGATGTCTGCGTGAAGAATGATGTGCTCTGCATTCCCGGTGGCCTGTCAGACGCAGGCAAGCAGCTCGTTCAGAAAGCCGAGGGTTACGGCTGCTCCCTGGATGAGCTGCGGGAGAAATATCCCTATCAGTGGTCTTACAAACTTTTTCCCGCGTTTTCTGGGAAAGTTTCCCAGATGGACCTCGCCCAGTCCTGGCAGGGACCTTACAAAGGACTGACTGTAGTCTATACGGGTGGAATCACATTTGAGACGCTCAAAGAAGCAACCCGAAAGGACCCAAAAGGGATTTTCTGCGCTTCGGCCTTGACAAAATATCTTGGCGAGCCTGAGAAGATGAGACAGGAATTGCAGAAATGGAAGTCCGTGCTGGAAGCCAAGTCCCCGGCTGTTGAAAAAACTCCTGCCAAGAAAGTCATGACTAAAGTCTCCAGGCCAAACGTTGTCACTTTCGGAGAGCTGATGATTCGTTTATCCCCGCCTCAGGGTGTCCGGCTGCAGCAGGCAAGAGATTTTGAATTGAATTTTGGGGGCGCCGAGGCGAACGTTGCTGTCTCCCTGGCTCAATTCGGAATCCATGCTTCTTTTGTCACAGCGCTTCCTCCAAACGAGCTCGGCGATAATGCCTGTAGCCTATTGAAGAGCTATGGCGTGGACACGAATTTTATCCTGCGCCAAGGCAAACGCATGGGAATTTATTACTTGGAACAAGGCTCTGGTCCAAGGCCCTCAAAAGTTGTCTATGACCGGGCTCATTCAGCATTTTCTGAAATCCAGCCCGGTGATTTTAATTGGGAGGAAATTCTTGAGGAAACTCAATGGTTCCACTGGACCGGCATAACGCCGGCTCTGAGCGAATCCGTTCTGAATTGTTTGCGCCAGGGCCTGGAAATTGCAAGAAAGAAGGGAGTCACGGTCAGCGCGGACTTGAACTACCGCAAAAAACTCTGGAGCGAAGAGAGGGCGGGGGAAGTGATGACAGAACTCATGCCCTTTGTGGATATTCTCATCGGAAATGAGGAAGACCCGAGCCGCGTTTTTGGCCTTGAGGCCAAAGGGACAGATGTTCAATCCGGGAAGCTGGATATCCAGGGCTATAGGGAGTTGGCAGTAACTTTGGTCAAGCTCTTTGGCTTCAAAAAGGTGGCCATAACCCTCCGGGAGAGTCTCTCCGCCTCGGAGAATATCTGGTCGGCGTGCTTGTCTGACGGCAAGAGTTTTTACAAGAGTCCGAGGCGCCATGTCTGGATTCTTGACCGGGTAGGAACAGGAGATGCGTTTGCTGCAGGGCTGATTTACAGTTTTTTAAAAGGTAAAAAAGACCAGGAAGCACTGAATTTTGGAGTGGCGGCTGCCTGTCTCAAGCATTCGATTTTTGGCGATTTCAGCCTGGCCAGCGTTGAAGAGGTTGAGAAGTTCGCCGCTGGAGAAACCGCGGGCCGTGTCCAGCGCTAAAATGGGCCTGATGCATCCTTAAGAAGCTCAAGAAAGAATGAAAGTCAGCATGATGAGGTTCATCGACCGAAGAGCGGGAGTTCCTCTCTGCTTTGTCCTATCGTGTGTTCACAGCCTGGCAAAAATAATCAGGAAACCCGAGCCATTCAAGAGCCCAAAAAAAATCTTGTTCATCGAGCTCTCAGAGATGGGAAGTATCCTCTTGGCCTACTCTCTTTTCGAGAAGACAAAGAAAATGTTTCCTGAGGCAGAGCTCTATTTTTTGACCTTTAGAGAGAACCGGTGCGCGGTCGATGTGCTGGGTGTTTTTCCCGAAGAAAATGTCTTCACCATAAGCAGCAGGAATTTTATTGAGTTTATGACGACAACAGCCAAGACCTTGCAGCAGTTGAGAAAAAAGAAAATAAATGTATGCATCGACATGGAGCTTTTTGCCAGGTTCACAGCCATTCTTGGCTATCTTTGCGGGGCAAAAAGCAGGGTGGGCTTTTACAGGTACCATAATGAAGGCCTGTACCGTGGAAATTTTCTGACCCACAAAGTGGAATTCAATCCTTATATTCACCTGGCCCACAACCTGCTCAACTTGATCGATGCTCTGGCAGCACCCAAGGGCGAAATCCCCCTGACCAAAAAGCCAGTCGGGACTGATCCGCTTCGCGTCCCAAAAATGAACGTTTCAGAGAAATTGAAGATAGACATGCTGGCCAAGCTTCAGGATAAAAACAAGAATCTAGTCAAATCTAAGAAGATTGTCCTGCTCAACCCGAATGCCAGCGACCTTGTTCCGGTGAGGAGATGGCCGGCAGAGAATTATGCCGAACTGGCAAAGCTCCTTCTCCAGCATCAGGACGTCTATATTGTCATCACCGGAACAGATTCGGAAAGGGAATATGCCCAGGGAATCTGCGAGGCTGTCGGCTCTTCAAGATGCATCAATTTTGCTGGAAAGACGACTTTCCTGGAGTTGCTCACTCTGTACAGCCTGTCGGATATTCTTGTGACTAATGACAGCGGGCCTGTCCATTTTTCGAGCCTGACAGACATCAAGACATTTGCTCTTTACGGCCCGGAAACTCCGAAGCTTTACGGACCGTTGGGAAAAAATTGCCGCGTTTTTTATGCTAACTATGCCTGCAGCCCTTGCATCTCCGCCTTCAACCAGCGTCGTTCCCCGTGCAACGACAACAAGTGTTTAAAAGCCATTTCAGCCGCCGAAGTCTATGAAGAGGTGAAAAAATATTTATGAACCAAACTAATACAAACGCATTAAATGTCGTTATGTTATCATACATGCGAGTGACAGAAGGCAGCGCGGCAATCTATAAATTTATGAGATTGCTTCGCTACGCTCGCATGAGACGCATGAGTCGACTGCCAATGACAGGAATAAGACTGCCGCGTCGCTTCCCGCCACACTCCGCTCGCGGCTTCGCCTCTTTGCGGTAATAAATGAATCATTGCGCTTATATTCGTATCCGCGTAGCCTTTGCTTGGATCAAGAAACCATTCTTTCAAAGATTCCTAAGGAAAGAACGATAGGAGCTCAGAGAATCGGAAAATCGTTTAATGCTTAAAGGCAATAAAGAGAGCAAGAGACGCAGAGTCTGGAGGGCCAGCCTTCTCCTTCTGCTTCTCTTCCTTATCTTTCTCGCTCTTTTCCTCTACAGAGTCAAGGATGACATGGTTGATTTTGAGGTGAATTATAAAGCGGGCCAGAGGCTGAGGCTGGGGGAGATGCTCTATCAGGCCAAAGACGGGCACTACATGTTCAAATACCTTCCCTTTTCTGCCTTTCTCTATCTTCCCCTGTCTTTTCTTCCTCTGGATGCGGCCAAATTGATCTGGTATTTCATCGTCGTTTTCTGTTTGTTTTCTCTTTTTTTTATTTCGAAGAAAATCCTTAACCAACAAATACCTGTTTACGCGGTGGCCATCCCTCCGCTTGTCCTGGCCAAGTTTATTTTGAGAGAGATCCAACTGGGTCAGATCAACGCCTTTGTCACCATGATTTTGCTTCTCATGATCTGGGAGATGACTTCTGGAATCGACAAAAAAGAAAAGATACAAACCGGCCTTTTCTGCGGCTTGGCCACATCTTTAAAGCCCTACGCCCTCGTTTTTTTTCCATATCTGTTGATTAAGAAAAAATGGAAATCCTTATTGACGGCGCTTGGCTTTCTGTTTGTGGCTCTTCTTGCTCCTTCTTTTTTTTATGGCTTTCGAGGGAATCTCATGGTTCTTAAAGAGTGGCTATCGAGTCTATCCCGCACGACGCCAGTCCTTCTCACTTCGCAGGACAACATCTCGATCATTGCTTTTTTAACCAAATGGACGGGGAACAAAAACCTGGCCATTCTGCTCTCCGGAATCGTCATCGGCTTTCTGGCTTTCTTCGTTTTGTATTTAATTTTTAAAGGAAAAAAGATAGCCAGAGCCGGAATCCTGGAATCTTCGATTCTTCTCATCCTCATCCCCCTGATATCTCCCTTGGGCTGGGATTACACCCTTTTGATATCTGTTTTAGGTGTCATGATCCTTGTTCATAATTTTCTTCTATTCCCAAAGTTCTGGAGGGCTATTCTTGCCGTTAACTTTATCATCATCGCTTTTTCCCTGTACGATATTATGGGAAGAAAGCCTTATTCCGAGTTCATGTCCTGGTCAGTGATCACCGTCAATTTCCTTATCCTTGTCGGCTACCTTTCTTACCTGCGCTTGAAGAAGGTCTGCTGAAGGTCAGGCTTTTCAGCTTTTCAAACGGTTTACTCTCCATGCAGCCTCCGTGTGAGCTGCTATCAAAAGCGACCTCTAAAGGCTAATCTTCATGGTGGACTAGTTACCACTAAATGATGAAAATGCTATTTTCAAAGCAATTCTGCCTTTATTACTTCAACCATTTGCCAAACCTTTGATCCAGAACATTATCGTGGATTTTAGCATGCTTTCGCGAGGAAGATACAGCGTTTCAATGAGCCTCCAGTATTTCGAGGAATTCATAACCGAACCCGGTAACAATCCTGAGGAAAAGGCAGAAAAAGGAATGATCCGCAAGCCAGAACTCGGCTTGGCTGTGGAACGGGCGATAGCCCTCCGGATTGAAAAAAAGAGGACGAATGTCCTTAGATCTGGACAAATTTCGATCCCTCATCTGAGGGCATGAGCTTGGCTTAGGTTGGCACAAAAGATGCTCATATACCGTTTCTTAAGATTCAGGTTAAGACGGAAATTAGCTGTGAATGGCAGGTACAGTCTTGTTGGGCTTAATGTTTGGAGCCTTTTGAGCTATAATATGCATTTAGATGCTCCCTACCAAGGGAGCTTAAGATGGAATTCAATTTAGAGGAGAAAATATCATGAATATTCAGTCACCTTTAAGGTGTTTTTTTGTTTTATCAATTGTGTTGATTCTTACCGCTGGCTCTTCCTTGAACGCCCAGTATTTTGGGCGCAACAAGGTGCAGTATAGAACTTTCAATTTCAAGGTGATGCAGACAGAGCACTTTGATATATATTTCTACCCTGAAAATGAGAAAGCGGCCACGATTGCGGCCCGGATGGCCGAGCGGTGGTATGCCCGATTGTCCCGGATGTTCAACCACAAGCTCAGAGGGCGCCAGCCCCTCATCCTCTATTCCAGCTCCCCTGATTTCCAGCAAACAACAGCCATTCCTGGCGTCATCGGAGAGGGGACAGGTGGGGTGACCGAAGCCTTCAAACGCCGAATCATCCTGCCTCTAGGTGCCACTTTGGCTGATTCCGATCATGTCATCGGACACGAGCTTGTCCATGCCTTTCAGTTCGATGTCACCTCTCAGGCGAATCCAGGATATGCCACGACGACTCCAGGTATTCTTCGTCTTCCCCTGTGGTTCGTCGAAGGCCTGGCAGAATATCTCTCGATCGGTCCGGTTGACTCAAACACAGCCATGTGGATGCGCGATGCCACACGAAAGGATAGGCTGCCCACGATTAAAAAACTCGATAGCCCAGAATATTTTCCTTATCGTTATGGCCATTCCCTCTGGGCGTATATCACCGGCAGATGGGGAGATGCTACGGTCGCAAGACTCATGAGAGCGGTTGGAAGAACCGGTGATTACAGGATGGTCATCAAGAGTGTCCTTGGCATTTCTCCTGAACAGCTGTCCAAAGACTGGCATAATTCCTTGAAAGAAACTCACACACCGCTTGAGCAGATAACAAAAGAATTTCTGGCCCAGAGCAATCCGGTGATTATCGGGACAAGAGAAAACAGGCTGAACGTTTCACCTGCCCTCAGTCCTGATGGCAAGCAGGTCGTTTTTCTTTCAACCAAAGACCTTTTCTCGATCGACATGTATCTGGCGGATGCACAAACAGGCAAAATCGAGCGAAAATTTACCAAGACGGCCGTCGACCCCCATTTTGAAAGCTTGCAATTCATCAAGTCATCCGGCTGCTGGGATGCAGAGGGAGAGCGGTTTATATTTGGAGCGATAACCAAAGGGAAGCCAGCGTTGACCGTGATCAACGTTAAGAATGGAAGAGTTGAAAAAGAGATTGTTTTCTCAGAATTGGGAGAAATTTTAAATCCCACCTGGTCACCCGATGGCCGCTACGTTGCTTTCTCTGCCCTCGTTGGCGGCCTGACAGACATCTACATCTATGACCTCCAGACTGGATATCTGAAGAAGATGACCGACGACCCCTTTGCTGACCTTCAACCTGCCTGGTCGCCGGATGGCCGTTCCATCGCTTTTGTGACAGAAAGATTTTCCACAGACCTTTCCCTGTTGAATATAGGAAATCTGGGACTGGCTTTGATGAACCCTGAGACTGGTGAAATTCAAAAAATGCCTGCTTTCGATGGCGCAAAAAATATCAATCCCCAATGGGCTCCAGATTCTCAAAGTCTCTATTTTCTCTCCGACAAAGATGGCATTCCCAACGTTTACAGAATTGACCTGGAGAGCCAGAAAATCTTTCAGGTGACAAATGTTTACACTGGGGTTAGCGCGATTACGGAATCCAGTCCGGCTATCTCTGTCGCCCAGGCAAGCGGGCGGCTCGCCTATTGCTTATATGATGAGAGCAAATTCAGCATTTACTCCGTCGATTCTCCAGAGGTTCTGGCTGGAGAGTCGCAACTCACCGATTTCGGCGAGATCAACCCTGCTGTCCTCCCACCCCGCACCAAATCAGAAGGAGAACTCGTCGGCCTTTTAAAGAACCCTATTTACGGTCTTCCCAGCGAGACAGATTTTCCGGT
>CAZJYC010000043.1:0-2978 GCA_964550165.1 uncultured Eubacteriales bacterium | reverse complement strand
TCGGCCTTTTAAAGAACCCTATTTACGGTCTTCCCAGCGAGACAGATTTTCCGGTCAGCGATTACAATCCGAAGCTTAGTCTGGATTATGTCAGTCAGCCTCAGGTTGCGGTCGGCGTTGACCGATTCGGGACCTATGGAGGCGGTGGTATTGCCTTTTTCTTCAGCGATATGCTTGGCTACCATACCGTGGTCGGCATGACTCAAATTGCCAGCCAGCTCATCGATTCGTCGCTTCTCGTGGGCTATCAAAACAGCAAACAGCGGTTGAACTGGGGGGCAGTAGCCCAGCGCATTCCCTATGTCTATGGTCAGTATTCGACTGGGATCGGCGAGGTCCTTCGTGAACCTGCTTACATCGAGGAGTTGTTACTCTACCGGCAGATCAATTATCAAGTTGCCGGCTTTGCGACTTATCCTTTTAGCCAGGTGCAGCGCTTTGAGCTTTTTGGAGGCTTCCAGCTCATCGATTTTGACCTGGAACGGCGCATCCGCGCCTTTTCTCTGATTGACGGCTATAAGCTCATCGATGATAAAGAAAAGCTCCCTTCACCCGAGAGCCTGAGCTTTGGCTTTGCTAGCGCTGCCCTTGTCTATGACAGCTCTCTTTTCGGCGCCACCGGCCCTATCATAGGGCAGAGCTATCGTTTTGAAGTCGCTCCCTATGTCGGGACAATCGATTTTTACACAATCCTTGCTGACTATCGGCGCTATTTTATGCCCCTCAGGCCTTTCACTCTCGCGTTCCGTTTTCTCCATTATGGCCGCTACGGAAAAGGCGGTGAAGACAGCCGCCTCTATCCCATTTATATAGGCTATGAGTCGCTCGTTCGTGGCTATAACTCAGGATCTTTTGACTATGACGAAATTGATTTTGACTATGCCAGCCTTTTTGGGAGCAAAATTTTTGTGGCCAACGCAGAGCTCCGGTTTCCGCTGTTCAACGTGCTGGGCCTAGGAAGAGGCTATTACGGCATTCTGCCCATCGATTTTATAGCGTTCTTCGATACAGGAGTTGCCTGGTGGGATGAATTCAAGCCTGATTTTCTTGGTGGAAGTCGCCATCTGGTCTCCAGTACCGGCGTCGGGCTTAGGATGAATGTTTTCGGCTATTTGGTTATTGGAGTCAATTATGTTAAGCCTCTGAACAGGGCCCGCAAAGGCTGGTATTTCCAGTTCTCTTTCTTCCCGGGATTCTGATAAAACTTAAAATTTGACCACATAAAGGGCACGAAGGGTATAATTATCTCCGCTCGCCCTTTGCTCTTGAAGGGTGCCGTTTCTGAGATAATAATCATACTCCAGGCTTATCTGGGAAACGCTGGTCAAGTCATACCGGATATTGAGTGACGAGATAAGCAGGAATTCGTTGGCCTGAGTGGTCAGGCAGTGCACCCAGTATTTCGAGAGGCCGGTGCTGATGCTGCCAAAGCCATCTCTTCCAAGCTCGAAGTTGATTCGCCCCAGCATTCCAGGTCCAAGAAAATATGGCGCATTGTCCTTCTTGTAGGTGTGATATTCTTCCAGATCGATGGAAGGGCTGCTGGCTCCGAAGATGACGGACAGAACGCTTGAGCTGTTAATATAAAAGTTTGAGTCAGAAACAAAAGTCGTGACAAAACCCGGGCCCAGTCCAAGAGCAGACATCTTTTCAGCAGTTTGAGTGCTGATATAATCGAAGACTCCAAAGAGGCCGGCCAGATTATTCCTGAATTTTTTGCCCGCGATGACTCCAGTCGTGAAGATTTCTTTGTCATTAAAACCTTTATCTTGGAGGCCGAACCGAGCATTCAGGGTGAACCAATCATAAGGACTGATCTCGGGAACATCATTTCTCAGGAAGTCCTTATATTCCATATTTGTCGCGATGACGAAACTCGTTCCGGTTGTGGATGACCTGTAGGCTCCCAGGGGAAAGCTGAGGGCGTAATATGGCTTTCCGTTGGAGTTTTCGAATTTCGGAGCCGTTCCTGTGAGAACTTTGAAACCATAAACCGGATTGATCAGAAAGATTAAGGATTTCTGGAGCACACCTTCAAATCCTGTTGAAGTTTTCTGTGACATGACTTCGGCCATTCTGTAGAGAGCCTCACCAAAGGTTATGCCTCCAAAGGTGGTCGTGATCATGTCGTTGGCGGAGGGGTGAATCGACTCCAGGGCAACTTCCCACATGTAGCTTCCCAGAGCTGTGTAAAGCGTTGACTCGTAAAAGTTGAAGCCGTTGCTCCTGGCCAGCGTATGAAAAAGAGCTCCGTGGTATGGGTGACCAAGCTGGTTGGTCACGTAAGTGTCATTATCCCATTCAAATCCTGCTGTGAAATTGTTCAAAATAGTTTTCAGTGAAATATCTGCCCAGTTTTCTTTCATGACGTAATGGTTGAAAGTCCATAAAACCATATTAAGCCCTGTAATTTCCAAGACAGTCTTTGAATAGTATTTTTTGTTCTTTGGCAGTAAAGTCGTTTGAGCTAATCTCTGAAGCGAAAAGAAGGAGATATTATTGGCAACTAAACTGAACTGGGCGATGGCCGCGTTCATTCTCTGAGACAGACTTTCCTCGATTGAAGTCTCATCGCTGTCGATATTGGCCAGCTGAGAAAGAATATCGTTGGCTCTCAATTTCACCAAAGAGAAAGGATAATTCATCAAAGAAAGCGTTTGATTTTCGGATTTTTGAAAAGTGAAAGAGTCTTCAGCTCTATCGGCGAATAAACTGGAAGAGCTTATCATCAGCAACATCGCGCCGAGAAAAATTCCTGCTTTTTTCATTTGTTATAATTATAATAAAAAAGAGAAAATGTGTCTAACTGAAAATAAGTATCGTAAGCATCTTTTTTTCCGTGAAGGCCTATGATGATAAAAGCCAACTTGAACCGAGCTGGTTTCCATCCCTCCTCGCCAAAGACCCTCCCACCGGCCACCATGGGCTTCGGAGGGACGGATACCAGCGCCTCCCTTCCTCACTCTATCAAATCTCTT
>CAZJYC010000042.1:0-22624 GCA_964550165.1 uncultured Eubacteriales bacterium | reverse complement strand
TGAGCATTTTTGATTGACAACAGAAACGGCCTATAGTATATCTGCTAAAAAAATGAACCTGCCCAATGTTCTGACAATTCTGCGCATATTCTTCATTCCGATCCTGGTTGTGGTCATTCTTGTCCCATTTAAAGGAAAGGAACTGGTGGCTTTTGTCCTCTTTCTTCTGGCTGTCCTGACCGATTCCTTCGACGGCCTGCTGGCAAGGCGAAGAAAGCAGATAACAGTCTTCGGCCAGCTTTTAGACCCGATTGCGGATAAGCTGCTCATTTCGTCTGTTTTCATCTGTCTTGTCCAGTTAGGCGCTATTCAGGCCTGGGCGGTGGTCATCATCATCGGAAGGGAAATCGCTGTCACGGGCTTCAGAGCCCTCGCTTCCTCAAAAGGAATACATATCCCTGCTTCGGGGTGGGGCAAACTCAAAATGACATCGGAAACTGTTCTGATCTGTTTCCTGCTCCTCGGAGAAAAATATTTAGGCCGCTTTTACCTTGTTTCCAAGGTTGTGCTCTGGCTGGTCATTGCGGCAGCGGTCATTTCTGCTGCAGAATATTATGTAAAATTTGGTTCCCAAGTCCTCTCAAGGCGTTCCTGAGAATGCTTCTCTGACCTTTTCTAAGGTCGCAGTGTCCTCAGCATTCAGCAGAAGCGGCGGCGATGTCCATCCCCGGCAGATTCTTCTCGCCAATCCTGTGAGAACTTTCCCAGAGCCCAACTCCGCGATAAGATTGATTTTCTCCTTTCCTAAAAGTTCCATCGATGTATACCAGAGGACTGGCCGGGTCACCTGCCTTTTCAGAGCATCCCTGGCTTCCTCCCCGTTGTGGATCATCTGCGCATCCACATTGGTCACCACAGGAAACCGTAAATCCCTGAATTCTGTCTGGCCCAAATCCTGGGAAAGCTTCTCCTCGGCACTCTTCATCAACCTGCAATGAAATGGAGCGCTCACAGGCAGCAGAACGGAACGCATCGGCTTGATCAGAGCTAAGGATTCTTGGACAGCCTCTTTGTGTCCGGCAATGACAACCTGTTCCTGGCTATTCCAATTTGCTATTTCCACAACTCCTTTTTTGACGTCTTTCAAAGCATTTTCCACATGTCTATATGTTGTGCCCAGCACAGCGGCCATGGCTCCCTCACCTACTGGAACGGCTTCCTGCATGTACTTTCCCCTTTTATGGACAAGACGAAGAGCATCTTCAAAACTTAAAGATCCTGCTGCAACCAGAGCTGAATATTCTCCAAGACTGTGGCCGGCCGCGACCATGGGCTCCTTACCCAGGAGAGCATAGGCAATGGTGCTGACCGTGAGGAGAGCCGGCTGGGTGTTCTCGGTCAGCCTTAATTTTTCTTCAGGTCCCTCAAAGCAAAGCTGGGAGATTTTGAAGCCAAGAGCTTCATCAGCTCGCAAGAAAATTTCACGAGCTTGAGAAGAGTGGTCATAAAAATCCTTTCCCATTCCCACCGCTTGGGAACCCTGCCCTGGAAATAAAAAAGCTGCTCGGTGCATCTTATCTTCCCGGTTCAATCCTACGACCTGGTTTAGAGTGCCAATAGCTCACTTTGTCTTTTCTTCGTACGGGATAATGCAGTCAATCTAACTCTCGATGATAACCTGCACATCCGCCCTTCTCTTTAGGCTCTTTATCCATGCTTTGATTTGAGCGTCAATTTTAGCCTGAACGATGGTGGATTCAATCTCATTGAGAATATCCAGCATCGGCTGGGGCTTGAGCCCTTTCTCTGTCTGCGTAGGAACGTAAACCTGATTGTAGTAATCCTCAATCTCCTTCAGGCTGACCATACTTCCCTTATTAAATCTCAGAGATATGACTTTTTGGTAGGCGATTTTTTCTCTGATGTAGCCTTCCAAATCATCCCGGTTCATGCTGAACTCATCGAGTTTTGCCTCAAACTCATCTTCCCCCATTTCTGTGATCATTCTCCCGAGAGCTGAATTTATTTCTTCCCTATCTACGGAGATTTGCCCTGCTTCATGTTGTACGACGAGTTTTTGTCCGATGAGCTCATCCAGAACAAGCTGATCGAAATTTTCCGCATTTTCTCTGATATCCCTGCCGTAGAGCCTAAACTCCTCGATAATTCTAAGATCTGTCAAGGTTATGACCTGCTCGTTGACTACAGCCAGGACGCGGTCGACTGTCTCTGGAAGGCTAGGCCGGGCAAAAAATAAAAAATGAACCGTGAGGAATAAAAAGAAAAAAGCTCGAGGAAAAAAAATACGTTGTCTCATCCCGGACAAAATTTTAGAAGACATTGCCGATGGTGATAAAAGCCAAAGCTTTTCTCTGACCTCCGGGAGCATCCAGATTCCAGCCTATATCGAAGCGCACAGGCCCCAGTGGAGTTATGTAACGGATTCCAAAGCCGAGGCTATCCTGAAGGGCTGTCAGGGTAAAATGCTCTGGCTCATCAAAAACATTGCCTTTATCGTAAAAAATGGCTCCTGACAAGTCTTTGAGTGCCGAAATCAAAGGAAATTTCAGCTCAACGTTAAAGAGCAACAAGGCTTCGCCGCCAATGGGTTTCAGCGAACGGGGATCTTTTGGCCCCAGTTCGTCAAACCTTGTTCCGCGGAAAGAATTGCTGCCGCCGGCAAAAAACCTCTCGTGGATAGGAATGGGTTTTTTCCCTCCCCCAAAGCCCAAACGTGAAGTGAGACTGAAAGTCACGCGGGAGAGCAAAGGAACAAAATGCTGGTACTTGATAAAGCTTTTGATGTAATTGGATTCGGACTCAAAAAGAGGATAGGCTTGCTCCAGGACAATGCTAAAAAAAGCTCCTTTTTCCGTGTTGAAAGGATCATCCCTCATGTCCCAGATGAAGCTTCCAGAAATCGATGTCAATGAAAAAGGAGAATGCTGGCGGTCAACTTCGGACTCCTCGATCTGCAGGTTGGTGAGAGTTGTGCTCGCCAACCTTAACGTTGTCAGAAACATCATATTCTTTGACGGGGATTTAATTCCCGTTAAACTCAAACCCTGCCGTCTGTAGCTGAAGCTCGTCCTTTCTTCAGCTTCCCACCAGGCGTTCAGATAGGTAGGCATCCGAAGCCCGAGGAAGTAAGGCTGTTCCCAGGAAAGAACCCCTCTTTTTTCTTTGAGGCTCACCTGTCCGACCAGACTGAGTTGAGCCGCTCGACCCAAGATGTTATGCCTGATAATCTCGCCGGTTCCTCTGAGCCTTAAAGGATTGTTCCAAACGACAAAGGTCTGAGGCTCGCTCTTCGTCTCTAATCCCAGACCCAGGCTGGCATAATTTCTCTCTCCTTCCCTGACATTGATGACTAAATTTTCTATTCCCGAGGAGACAGGAATTTCCTCGATAGAGATTTTGCTAAAGATTCCTAACCTTTCGAGCCTGCTTTTTGACTCCCGGATTTTATCATAGAAAGCATAATCGCCCTCCTTGACCTTCAGTTCTCTGCGAATCACACTTCTTTGGGTGACATTATTTCCCGTGATGATAATCTTTTCAATCTTGACTTTCTCCCCCTCTTTCACGCTATAAATGACAGAAAACAAATTTCCGTTGACCCTCTCTGTCCTGGCATTGATTTCTGTGCCTCTGACGCCTTCGTTCAGATAAAAATTCTGGAGTTTTTCGATATCTTTCTGAATGTTAGGATAAAAGAAAGGCCCACCCTCGAAACTTCCAATTTGCTTGAGAAGAATGTCCCTGCCAAAAAGCTCTGCCCCTTCGAAGGATATTGTCTCCACCTTTTCCTGGGGTCCTTCCTGGATATAGAATAATGCCCTAACATTATTTCCCTCGATGGCAAAGTTCAAATCGACTCTTGTCTGGGGAAAGCCTTTCGTCTTATAAAGAAATTCTATCTCTGAAGGCAGCTCAAACAGCCTTGCTCCGTTTAGCCAGCCGAGAAAAGGAACCTTTTCCGTTATCTTTAACTCTTCCTTTAACCGGGGAGGAGTAAAGTAATTCAAACCCTCAAAAGAAATGTCCTCGATCTTATAATTCTTGCCTGGAACAACCCGGTATACGACACGCATGGTGTTGTTGACTCTTTCGATAGAAGAATGAACGGAGGCAAATATATAGCCTCTATTCCTCATGTAAGAGACAATCTTAGCCTCGCCCTCAGTCAGCCCCCACTCTTCAAACACCTCCGCTTCCCAGATTGGCTTCAGCAGACTCAAAGGAACTTTGGCTCCGTTGACCACAATTTCTATCTTCTGATGAGGATTTACTTTTATAGAGAGAAAAACAACTCGCTGTGCTTCATCGAACCTCTTTTCCTCGAGACTAATCTCAGCCCGCTGGTAATCCATAGCCGTATAGACCTCTTTGAGTCTTGCCAGATCTTCTTCGAGCACTGAGGGAATGTAAACTCGACCCTCTTTGCTCTTCATTCTGTCTTTCAGCTCTTTTTCAGATAGAATCGGTTCTCCGCTAAAATCGATTTTGTTGATGACAAACCGTCTTGCTGAGCGAATCTCGAAAATCACATCCACCGAGGAACTCTTCGAGTCTCTCTCCGTGGAGGCTACAAGCTCAGGGTTGAAATAGCCCTCTTCCGTCAAAACATCCTTCAATTCTTCAACCCCTTTATTCAATTTCTCTTCAGAGAAGGCAGTGCCTTCGCGTAAGGAAAATAAAGCCCCTTTGAGCCTTTTGGAAGAGATACCCTCATTTCCCAGGAAAATAATCCTTCTGGTGACGAGGTTCTTAGTCAAAAGGAATGTTAAACGAACCTCTTCCTCTCCTTCTTTTAAAACTCGAACATCAGAGAAAAGTCCGGTCTTGTATATCTGTTTGATACTTTTTGTCACCTCGACCAACGAAAATGGATCTCCCTCTTTGATAGGTATTAATTTTTCTATTTCTTCAGCGGAAGACTGGCCTTCGATGCTGACTGTAACCTGGCTTATCAGAGGGGAAGTTGATTTGAGTCGATAAAAAGATTTGTAGGGCAAAAGCACAAAGAAAAAAATAGGCAATAAAGAGAAGACAAATGTATTCTTTTGAATTCTCAGATTAAAATCTCTTATGAATCTTGACATCTAAACTAAACCGTCCTTTTTCATCCCGCATCCCGACAACGGAAAGATCGTCGGTGAACTCCCATTCCACACGGACAATTTCTTCCCTTTGGCTTGTCAAGTTGGTGGAATAGAGAAGGGAGAAGTTTCTCGATATCTTTTTGCCCACGGTCAGTCGGGCTGCCATTTCTGCCGAAGAGCCCAGGACAAAAGGGTCGATTCTGAAACGGTCGATGATGAAAAGGCCTTCAGCACGCTTCTGCGCCTCTTCTGAGAGCTGAAAAGAAACAAGGGACGCAGTACTTAGCTGGGTGCTGGTATCGTAGGAATAGGTCCTCTGGAAAGACTCACCCAAGGCAAGAAGAGCCAGGACATCTTCTGGCGGCAGAGGAGGGGAAGAGCTGAATTCCGGGTTTAGCCTGTTCCAGAGACCTTCGAGGGAAAATGTCACACGATAATTCTTGACGTACGTCTCTCCCTTAAAACTGATGTAAGGTTCAATAGTCGAGGGATTGGCGAAACTCACTTGCCCTTTCAAAACTTTGAATTTTCTATCCTGAAAATAAACCTCGCCGTCTGTGGCTTCCATATCGCCTATGACTATCGGGTCGAAAACGTTCCCGGTTATTGTCAAATCAAACCTGCCCCGAATCCGGCCCAAAGAGTTCTCCATCCAGGCGTTGCCGTCGGACTTCAGCCGGACATTGAGGTTGAGGTCATCAAAAAAGCCGGGCTCCCTTTCTGATTCAAGGTAGGGGCTCGAGTAGAAAATGAATTTTTCATCGACCTCGCGCTTCCAGGAGAGCTTTTGGACCGAAAAATTTCCATCAAGAACGAAGCGCCCCGGGTCTTTGATGAGATTTAAATAGCCATCGGCCAGCGCCCGCGTTCTCTCCAGGGGAGAGAGGAGCATGTTTTCCCCTTCAAACTTGACGTTGATGGTCTTAACTCCGCGATCGGCTAAAGTGAGCTCCCCGTTTCCTTGAACATCGCCTCCTCCCAATTTTGCCTGGAAGGAGCGAAAAGAAACCCTGTTGTTCTCCACAAACATCAAGCCGGAATAATCCCTGAAAGCATGCGCAAACTTAGGAAGCGGAAATAGAGGTCCCTGAAAATCGATTGCACCCTTAACTTGAGGAGATGTTTTTGGGCCTCTCACTTCTCCCAGATAATTGACAGACCCTTTTGCCCCTTTCCAGGGAAGAAGAAGGTTGAGGTTGGCAAAACTGCCTCTCACGTCGACGGCAACGGTGTCTCCATAAACAGGGAGGCCAATGGCGACGTTAAAGCTATTCTCGCCTGGAAGGAAATTTCCGGTTAACTCCAAAGAAAATGTGCCATCCGCGTAGGTCAGCTTCGCCTCTCCCTTAGCTTCAGTTTTCTGAAAAGGATAATAATAGAGATCTTTAATCTCAAAAGGGCCTGCAGCCTTATCTTTACCGAATAAGCCTCCTCCCTTCAGGCTGAAGTTCAAAATTCCTTCGAGACCCGAATAGAAAGAGGACAGGTTGATTTCCTCTCCCGCAAAGTCAAGGTGAAACTTCTGGTCCAGAGGCTGCACAAGGGCAGCTCCTCTCACCCTGCCTTGATATAAAATGAATTGAAGCTCAGACAGCGAGAGGGCACCTTTCTGCCATTCCAGTTTGCCGCTGACATCGCTCAGACTTTGGGTGCCTAATCTCAAAAGCGGACCGGAGAACGATCCTTCAACGCGGACATCTTCATTTTTTTGTTTGACTTCAAAATTTCCTGATGCCTCGCCCTGAAGAGGGACGGCGATATCCAGAGCCGGAAGTATCTTTTCCACAAAACCCCGGGAGAGCCTAATATCCGCGTGCACGCCTTCCTCGTTTGAAATTAGACCGATTTTCCCTTCCATGAAAAGGTCGTCCACATCAAACCGGCCCAAAAAATCGCTCTTGATGATTTCAAACTCTCCTTCAACAGAATTCACGTCAAATTTGGCAAAACCTCCAGGAGATAAAGAAAAACTGGACTGAACCTGTGGAGAGTTGAAATCGCCAAAAATCCGGATGTTAGCCCTTCCTCTTCCTCTTATCTCGGGAAAAGGAAATCCCTTATTTAAGATGAGGGAGGTAAACTGCCGGGACTGTTTGAGGTCTAGGACATCGCCCTTTATCTCCAGATCAACGCTTTTTGAATAATCGACTTTCCCCTCCACAGCGACGCTGGCAAAGCTGGTCGTGAGTTCTGGAGAGGAAAAAGACATCTTTTTGTCTTTGATATGGTAGTTGAATTTGACGCGACCCTGGAAAAGATAGCGACCAGGCCCAAGGTCTGTGCCGATATCCCTGAATTCCGCATCTACAGCCAGAATGCCCTTTTCGACGGTGAAATCTCCCCATGCCGGCGACCCGACCGGCCAGGGCATCGGAGTGAATTTGATTATCGGGTCGAGGTAGAATCCCTGAGCCGTTCCCTCAATTTTTCCCTGGGCGACATGAATTTTCAAATACTCTGAAGGAAGCCCTTTTTTCTGGATATTAAACTCCACTGTCGGACCGCTCTTCTCATCAACCTCAATTTTTCCTTCAACTTTTCCCATCGCGATTTTATTCAAGGCGAGATTGCTGCTCGAAAATTTTGCTTTGAATAAAAAGCCCTCTTCTGGCCTGCTCAAAGTCCCCTCACCCTGAGCATCGCCTTGCCAATCAAAGGGAATGCCGAGCACACCCACGATAAAAGGCGTCTTGGCTTTAAAAGATGTCTCCAGACTCAGCCCGGAGTTGAAGAAGTCAGGCAAGATTCCTTCGGCAATGAAGGTATAATCGGAACCCTCGACCGTCATTCTTTTGATTCTTATTTCTCTGCCGCGACTTTCTCCTGAGAGGCTAGTTTTTCCTTTGATTTTTGGCCAGGTGGGGCCCGGTGATAAGATGCTTTCTCGAGCGCCCGCACGAAAGGACAGCGTATTTCTCCTCTGCACGAACTGGGCATCGACTCCCTGCGACTCAAAGCTTGTCCCCTTCCCCCAGTAATAGAACTCTCCTTCTTCCAGCCGGCCCTCCCTTACGGAAAAGGGAAGATAAAGGCTGAATCTTCTCTTGTCCTGCTTCTCCTCTGTATCTCTTGTCTCATAAATTCTCAAGATGGGATGTTCGATGAGAACATTCAAAGGTTTTTCTTTCGTGAACAACGATCTGTAGGAAATTTTGATAGAAATTTTTCTGGCCGAAAAAAATGGCGATGGAGTGCGGCTCTTCACCTCTTCTAAAACAAGGCTTGGCGGAAAAATTGAAACATTAAGATTTTTATACTCAAAATTAGACTCGATTTCCTTTTTTATCTGATGAAGAAAAACGTTTTTGAGAACGATCCCTGCACCTACCAAGAGAATAACGACAACGGCCAGCGTGATAAGCGATTTGATCTTTTTTGGAAGTCTCATAGGCTAAGTTCTTAATCCTGTAACGTTTAAATATAACATTTTTTGGCAGAAATTAAAAACGCCATCGAACTCCCGACCAGAGAGAAGGAACTTGAATTTTTCGAGGAGTTAGGAACGCAAAGAATCCAAATAACGATTGAATAAACTTAAAAGATTGTTATCCTACAGAAAAGAGGAGAGAACCGGTTTCTACCGGATCACCGGCCTTAGGGCCGATTTTTGTTATCGTCCCGCTCTGGGGAGACTTGATCTCATTCTGCATTTTCATGGCCTCTAAAACTAAAACAGCCTGGCCTGCTTTGACCTCATCCCCCTCCCTGACTAAAATCCTCACAATTCGCCCCGGCATCGAGGTCGTGATATCTCTTTTTTTATGTTTAACTCCTTCCTTCCCCAAGATCTGGGAAACTGATTTTTTTTCGACTTTGAAAAATCTGCCGTTGACATAAACCGAATAGGATAAAGAGGTGGCATCTATAATCACATCATGAATCTTGCCGTTGATGTTCAAGAGAATCTCATCTGAGCTTACGAACTCAACGGAGACATGGTATTTTCTCTTCCCGAGAGAAATCAAAAGGTCATTCTTCGACTTCTCTTCAAGGCTCAGCCTGAATTCTTTTTCATCCAGCCAGAAGGAAAAGTTCATCCTAAAGCCTGTTGGAAAAGCTCTGGAGCCTTCCCTGGAACTTCCAGTGACTCCCCTTTTTTTGCGAAACCGGGGCAGCTCCTGCTTTTCTTTCTGTGTAGCTTTTAATCCCCGCAGCAATTAGAGCCACTTCCTTCTCCTCCAGTTTTGCGCCGTCTTGTTCTTTTTCCAGATTGGCGATGAAGTGGGTGTTGTAGTCGCCAGCAAAAAATTTCGGATGAAGAAGGATGCGCTTGAAGAAAGGAATCGTCGTCTTGATGCCGTAAACCTGATACTCGGATAAAGCTCTGAGCATACGATGGATGGCCTCTTCTCTTGTCCTTCCCCAGCTGACAAGCTTGGAGAGCAGCGGATCATATTCCATGGGAACTTCATAGCCCTCATAAACTCCGTTATCGTCCCGAACGCCCAATCCTCCCGACGGAGTCCGAAGATGGACTATTTTCCCCGGAGATGGCATAAAATCGTTGTCAGGGTCCTCGGCATAGATCCGGCATTCCAGGGCGAAGCCCTGAGGCTTGATATCCTCTTGGCGGAATTTGAGAGGAAGCCCGGCAGCGATCTCGAGCTGACACTTGGTCAGATCGATTCCTGTGACCATCTCGGTGATCGGATGTTCCACCTGAAGCCTGGTGTTCATCTCCAGGAAATAAAAATTCTTATTTTTATCGACCACAAATTCCACTGTCCCCGCGTTGCGGTAATCCACAGCAGCTGCCGCCTTGACCGCTATTCGTCCCATCTCTTCGCGAATTTCATCGTTGATGAAAGGCGATGGCGTCTCCTCCAACACTTTTTGGTAGCGCCTCTGAACGGAACATTCCCTTTCGCCCAAATAAACAACGCGGCCGAAATTGTCAGCGAGGATCTGAATTTCGATATGATGGGGTTCCTCGAGATATTTCTCAATATAGATGGAGGGATCGTTGAAGCTCGACTGGGCTTCAGAGCGGGCCAGCTCATAAAAAGAGATGAGGTCTCCCCTTCTGTGGACGAGTCTCAATCCTTTGCCGCCGCCTCCGGCCGAGGCTTTGAGCATAAGAGGAAATCCTATTTTTTCTGCTTTCTCCTGCAAATCTTTTTTATCCTTCAAAGACTCCAGCGTTCCGGGGATGATCGGCACACCAGCTTTGGACATTGCCTTACGGGAAGCCGTTTTACTGCCCATCGTTTCCATCGGCTCAGACGGAGGTCCGATGAAGACAATGTTTTCTTTCTCGCACGCCCTCACCAGCTCAGGATTTTCTGCCAGAAACCCATAGCCCGGGTGCAGAGCTTCAGCCTTGGATTTTTTCGCGACCTCGATTATTCTTTCGATGTTCAGATAGCTTTGGGAGGGCATGGACTCGCCGATGAAGTAAGCCTCCTCGGCCAAGCGGACATGGAGGGCTTTCCGGTCTGCCTCCGAATAGACAGCCACAGGAGCAATGCCCATTTCTCGGCAAACCCGGATAATTCTGACCGCAATCTCGCCTCTGTTGGCGATAAGGACTTTCTTGAACATCTTTGCCATCTATTATCTTATCTCTGTTGAATTTAAACGCAATGTTAGTTTATTCTCTTTTTGAGTTTCCCGCCAGTCCTGAGTGTCTCAAAAAACAAGAATTTCTATAGAGGGATATTCCCGTGTTTCTTTGGCGGATTCTTATCTCTCTTGTTCTCGAGCATCTGCAGGGCGGCGATGAGCTTGAGTCTGGTGAATTTTGGCTCGATGACTTCATCGAGGTAGCCTTTCTCACAGGCGATGTAAGGGTTGGCGAATTTCTCCCGGAATTCCTGAATCTTCCGCTCCCTCAGCTTTTCCGAGTTTTTTTCCCCTTCCAGTTCACGCTTGTAAACAATGTTCACTGCGCCTTCAGGGCCCATCACCGCTATCTCTGCCGTCGGATAGGCATAATTGACGTCTGCCCGGATATGCTTGGAAGCCATAACGCAGTAGGCGCCTCCATAGGCTTTTCGGGTGATGACAGTGATTTTCGGCACAGTGGCCTCGGCAAAAGCGTAGAGAAGCTTGGCCCCGTGGCGGATAATCCCGCCGTGTTCCTGGGCGACTCCAGGCAAAAATCCAGGCACATCCTCAAAAGTGATCAGAGGAATGTTGAAGGCATCACAGAAACGGACGAAGCGCGCGCCTTTGTCAGAAGCGTTGATATCCAGAGCCCCGGCCAGGAAATCCGGCTGATTGGCGACAATGGCCGCCGACCGTCCGCCGAGACGGCCAAAGCCGATCACGATGTTTTTGGCATAATCGGCTTGGACTTCGAAGAAATAGCGGTCATCCAGGACTTCTTGGATAACGTTCCGCATATCATAAGGCTGATTCGGGTCATCAGGAATCATCGAATTGAGTTCTTCGCTTGTCCTCTCCGGGGGGTCGGATGTTTCCTTGAAAGGAGGGTCCTCCAGGTTGTTGTCAGGGATAAAGGACAGAAGCTCCCGGATGATGGTCATGGTCTGCTCTTCGTTCTCTGCCGCAAAATGGGCGACTCCGCTTATCGCGTTGTGAGTCTCAGCCCCTCCCAATTCTTCCATGCTGACGTCCTCTTGCGTGACAGCTTTAATCACATCTGGACCGGTGATGAACATGTTGCTGGTATCCTTGGTCATGATGATAAAATCCGTCATGGCCGGAGAATAGACCGCACCTCCTGCGCACGGTCCTATGATGGCAGAAATTTGAGGAATAACGCCCGAGGCAAGAACATTCCTCAAAAAAATATCCGCGTACCCTGCCAGGCTGGCCACTCCCTCTTGAATCCGGGCTCCGCCAGAATCGTTAAGCCCGACGATCGGAGCGCCGCTCTTCATGGCTAAATCCATAATCTTTACGATCTTTGCCGCGTTGGCTCCGCTCAGCGAGCCGCCGAATACGGTAAAATCCTGGGCGAAAATAAAAACTATACGGCCATCGATCTTGCCGTAACCGGTGACGACTCCGTCTCCGTAAATTCTCTTTTTTTCCATTCCGAAATCATGGCTCTGGTGGAGGACAAGCTTGTCTGTTTCCTGGAACGTGCCTTCATCCAGAAGAAGATTGACCCTTTCCCTGGCGGTGAGTTTTCCAGCCTGGTGCTGTTTTTCTATTCTTTCCTGGCCGCCCCCTAACTCTGATAATTTTTCTTTTTCGTTGAGTTCCTCGAATTTCTTTTCGACAGTCATTTTTTTCCCCTATGGCTGGAACTCAGCGTTTCACCTTGCTCCAGTCCTTAAGGAATTTTTCCATCCCGACATCTGTCAAAGGATGTCCCACCATCTTCTCCAAAACCCCAAAGGGAACGGTCACGATGTCCGCGCCGATCAGAGCAGCTTCCACCACATGAAGCGGATGCCTGACGCTGGCCACGATCACCTCTGTTTCAAAACCGTAATTGTTGAAGATGGCAATGATTTCCTCGACGAGTTCCATCCCTTCATGCGAGACGTCATCGAGCCTCCCGATGAAGGGGCTGACATATCTCGCCCCTGCTTTAGCAGCCAGGAGGGCCTGGTTGGGAGAAAAGACCAAGGTTGTGTTGACGTGGATTCCTTCCGCAGATAAAATCCGAGTGGCTTTCAGCCCTTCCACACAGATCGGTATTTTGACAACAACATTTTCGGCGAGCTTGGCCAGAGTCTTCGCCTCCTTGATGATATCTTTGGCAAGAGACGAAACGCATTCCACGCTCACCGGACCAGGAACGATGCGGCAGATCTCCTTGATTAAGTCCTCAAATTTTAGATTTTCTTTGGAAACAAGGGTGGGATTGGTTGTCACCCCATCCAGTATTCCCCAGCTTGCTGCTTCTTTGATCTGCTCCAGATTCGCTGTATCCAAGAAAATTTTCATTCAGACCTCCTCTTTGATTTTCATAACAGTGTTGGAAAGAGTCCCTATGCCCTCTATCTGGACATCAACCCTGTCACCCGGATGCATGGGACCAATGCCTGCTGGAGTGCCTGTGCTGATGACATCTCCAGGGTTGAGAGTCATGATCCTCGAGATGAACCTCACCAGAAAGGGAATGGAGAAAATGAGATTTCTCGTGCTTGCAGACTGCTTGAGCTTGCCGTTGAGGAAAGTCTTCAGCCGAACTCGCGTCGGATCGACGTCGGTGACAATGCAGGGGCCAACCGGAGCGAAGGTATCGAAGGATTTGGAGCGTGTGAATTGCCCGTCCTTCTGCTGCAGGTCACGAGCGGTGACATCATTGAAGCAGGTGTAGCCGAGGATGTAGTCCTCCGCCGGCTCATCATCCCTGATGTTTTGGGCCTTTTTCTTGATGACCAGAGCGAGCTCTCCTTCATAATCGACTCTCTTTGCCATTTTTGGATAAACGATGATGTCATTCGGCCCGACAACCGCCGAGGAAGGTTTAAGAAAAATCAAGGGCTCTTCGGGCAGCGGTCTTCCCATCTCCAGAGCATGATTCTTATAATTGGCTCCGACACCGATGATTTTGGAAGGCTGGACAGGAGCGAGTACGGTCACCTCGCTGATAGGAACTCCCCTTGATTTGATCTTAAATTTTCTATGCGGCATGCCTTCCGAAGGAAAAAGAATTTCTTCTTTTAAGACACCCCAGTATGTTTTATTTTTGTATCTGTAGCGATAGATCTTCATTAACCCTTATCCTTTATAGTCTCAGACACAATTTCTGATTTCGGGCTTTCATTCCCGGATTTATCCTGAGCGGTAATAGCATAATCATATCTCTTATTCTTTTCAACACGGGTGTCGTTGTAAGCGTTCTCCTGAACAGGTTGAAGTGTCAGAAGAGCAAACTCCTTCTCTCCTTCTGCTTTCCGCCACACTCTGTATCCAGCCAAATCTCGCTCCTTATTTGTGTCCCAGGTTAAAGAGATCATGGTCTCAGCGGCCACTGAAACCAGGCCGGAAGGAGCAGAGGGAGGAAAGGTGTCTCTTGCCTCGACCTCAACGACCCGGGAATTAGCGCTCTCCACAAAAGGGCTGGTCTCGGAAACTGAAGCCCTCAGAAAATAGCGATAGCTGTGGCCAAAGAGAAAATCTCTATCTTCATAAGCTGTCCCCTTGATCAGCTCGAAATTCAGGCGCTGCGGCAAGGCCTCCCCCTCGGCGCGGTAGACGTTGTAACCTTTGAGGCTAGCCGGGGCAGACTGGTCGATGTTTTTCTGAGGTGAGTCCCAGTGAATCTCAATTCTGTCCTGAGAGACATTCGCCCGAATCCCTTCAGGAGGCAGAGAAACAACGAGCGGTTTCAGAGCAAGTAAACCAGAGAATTCTGATTTTCTTTTTTTTCTGTCTTTGACCCTCAGCCCAAAAATCAGATTTTTCGAGCCGAAATCTCTGCTGGGAAATGGATACCCATACCGAAATAGGCTCGAAGGGTCGTCTTTCTTCGTTTGGTACTCAGAAAACTCTTCCTTTTTTATGGAAGCAACAAGCCTGGCTCTCTCTTCAAACTCCTTTTCCTCAACAGATTCTTTGTCCCCTTCATAAAGCCAGACTTCAACTTCATGGATTTCGGATAAAGGACTGCCATCGACATAAGAGCGAGGATTCTCCCACTCCAGAATGCCCTTATCGCCCCTCTGGACGAGGCTAAAGACCTCGACCGTTTTGGGTATTTTTGCCAGAGGGGGAAGGAGTGGCCCCTTTTTCCCGCAAGAAGACAATGAGAGTAAAAGACCCAGGAGGATAAGGAAAGGAGAAAATCTCTTCATCAGAGAATAAAGCGGCTCAGATCCTGATCCTCGATAATATCCTTTAGCTGTTTCTGGACATACTTTCTGTCGATCAAAATTTTTTTCTTTTTTATGTTCGGAGCCTCGAAAGAGATCTCTTCCATGACTTTTTCCATCACGGTGTGAAGCCTGCGTGCGCCGATATTCTCTGCGTCCTCGTTGACCTTTTCGGCAATTTCAGCGATCTCGTCGACAGCATCCTCGGTGAATTCAACCTCGACACCTTCTGTCTCCAGAAGAGCCCTGTACTGCTTGATCAGGGCATTCTCCGGCTCGGTCAAGATCCTGATAAAGTCATCCTTATGGAGCGAAATCAGCTCCACTCTTATCGGAAACCTCCCTTGAAGCTCAGGAATAAGATCAGAAGGCTTGGAGACATGAAAAGCTCCGGCGCCGATAAAAAGAATGTGGTCTGTGCGCACCAGGCCATAACGGGTGTTGACCGTTGTCCCTTCGATAATCGGCAACAAATCCCTCTGCACACCTTCACGGCTGACTTCGGGGCCATGACCCGATTCACGGCCAGCAATTTTGTCGACTTCATCCAAAAAGATAATTCCGGACTGCTCAACTCTTTCCACAGCCAAACGTGCCACCTGTTCCATATCGATCAACCTTCTCTGCTCATCCTCCAAGAGGTACTCCCGGGCTTCTTTAACCTTTACCCTGCGTCTCTTGGATTTCCCGCCCAAGAATCCAGGAATGATTTCTTGAATCTGGATGCCTATCTCCTCCATCCCCGTGTTGGAGAAGATTTCAAAGGGAGGAGACATTTTCTCTTTAACTTCAATCTCTATCGACCTCTCATCCAATTGACCGTTCCTGAGCTGTTTCCTTAATTTTTCTCTTGTCTCCTGGAACTGGATATGGTCCTCCTGTTCCAGAGAGTTTGCTCTTCTTTTTATCGGAGGAAGGAGAATGTCCAATATTTTCTCTTCAACATTCCTTTCTGCCTTCTCTCTGATTTCTTCGATCTTCTCAAGCTTGACCATGTCCACAGAAATCCGGACAAGGTCCCTGATCATGGATTCCACATCTCGGCCCACGTATCCCACTTCCGTGAACTTGCTCGCTTCTATCTTGAGAAAGGGAGAATAGGTGAGCTTGGCCAGCCTGCGGGAGATCTCGGTCTTTCCGATGCCGGTGGGACCGATCATCAAGATATTCTTGGGCGCGATCTCGTCGGCGAGCTCAGGAGGGAGTTTTCTCCTCCGGTACCTGTTTCGCAGGGCTATGGCCACCGCCCTTTTGGCAGCCTGCTGGCCGATGATGTACTTGTCTAATTCAGCCACAATCTCCTGCGGAGTCAGTTCTGTCTCCCTCAGTTTTTCAACCTGATTCTCTAATTTTTGGGGAAGGATAATCGCCATTTAGAGTTCCTCGATCGTAATCTTGTCGTTGGTGTAAATGCAGATGCCGGCGCTTATTTTCAAAGCCTCTGTGGCAACCTCTCTTGCGGACAAATCCGTAAATTTGATCAAGGCTCGAGCAGCCGCCAGGGCATACTGCCCGCCTGAGCCGATGGCGATGATTCCGTCATCGGGCTCGACGACATCACCCGTTCCAGAAATCAAAAAGGAATTATCCTTATCCGCCACAATCAGGAATGCCTCCAGCCTGCGCAGCGCTTTATCCAGGCGCCAATCCTTTGCCAGCTCGATCGCGGCCCGGGCGAGGTTACCCCGATATTCTTCCAATTTCGCTTCGAACCTGGAAAAAAGAGCAAAAGCGTCGGAAGTCGCTCCGGCAAATCCGGCGAGAATTTTTCCTTTGAAAAGAATCCTTGTTTTATTGGCATTCTGCTTGATGATGGCCTCGCCCAGGGAGACTTGCCCATCTCCGGCTATGGCCACTTTCCCTTTGTGGCGAACACAGATGATGGTCGTTGAATGAGTCATCGGACTGCTCTCAATACGGATAACAATACAATAATAATGAAAATACCAAATATTTTCAATTTGTGCAAAATTTAGAGTCCCTTCGATCGCACCTTAGGAGGCAGATTATATCCCGAGCAAAGAGACCAGGAAAGCCATGCCCATCCCGATCAGAATAAGGACGGTGATCCAAGAGATGACGTTGTATATCCTCCCGTTGGCATGTCTTCCCATCAGCTTTTTATCGTTGACCAGGACGAGCATAAACACCAAAATCAAAGGCAACACAATTCCGTTGACTACCTGGGAAATGTACATAATCGGGAATAGAGGGATCCCGGGAATAAGCACGATCGCCGCACCGAAGATTATCAACAGGGAATAAAGTCCATAAAACTGAGGAGCTTCCGAGAATTTCTTGTTAACTCCTGCCTCCCAGCCCATTCCTTCGCAGACGACAAAGGCTGTGGACAGCGGCAAAATCGAGGCTGCAAAAAGAGAGGCGTTCAGAAGGCCGAAGGCGAAAAGGGCAGAACAGTACTTTCCAGCCAGGGGCTTTAAGGCCAGAGCTGCATCTGCGGCCCTCTCGATTCTAATACCCGATTTAAAAAGAGTTGCGGCACAGGTAAGAATGATAAAGGCAGCAACGACGGTCACGACCAAGCTTCCCAGGACGACATCCGTTCGGGCATGTTTGTAATCTCGGACGTTAATGTTTTTCTCGACCACTGCGGCTTGCAGGTAAAACTGCATCCAAGGAGCTATGGTCGTTCCGACCAGCGCGATGAGCATGGCTAAGCTGCCGGGAGAGAACTTCAGACTTGGCCTGGCCAGGCCATCCAGAACGAGGCTCCAATCGGGTCTGGCTAAAAAGCCGGAGATGATATACGCGACATAGAAGAGACAGGCAATAAGAAAAACTTTTTCCACCGACTTGTATGTCCCTTTCACGACCAGCAGCCAGACCAGGAAGGCGCTGGCGGGAAGAGAAGCGAATTTAGAGACCTTGAAGATCTCTAAGCTCGAGGCAATCCCGGCAAATTCCGCAATCACGTTTCCAAAATTGGTGAGGACCAGAGCCGTGAGCAGGCAAACGGTCATCCGCACGCCAAACTTTTCCCGGATGAGGTCGGAGAGGCCTTTGCCGGTGACAACGCCCATCCTGGCACTCATCTCTTGAATGATGATCAAAACCGCCATAATCGGAACTAGAGACCAGAGCAGGCTGTAACCAAAATGCGCGCCGGCCATAGAATAAGTGGCGATGCCGCCGGCGTCGTTATCCACGTTGGAGGTGATAATGCCTGGACCGACTACAGCCAAAAAAATTAGGAGGCTTTTCCAGCGCCTTTTGAAATAGCCTTTAAGCATAATCGACACCTTGCTGAGAGCTAGAGTTTACTATCAAAGGCCTAAAAATCCTTGAATGACGCTTCCACGATATCCCTGAGAGTTATGATTCCAGCTAAATGGTTGTCGCTATCGACGACGGGAATGGCCATGAATTTATATTTCTTGAATATTTCTTTCACCTCTCTGATATCATCCTCGGTATTCACCTTCACCACATGAGTGCTCATATGTTTGGACAAGGGCATATTCTTTACGCATAAAAGCAGATACCTTAAAGTCAGGACGCCCCGAAGATGATTTTCTCTATCTGTGATATACAAATAAGAAATCGTTTCTAAGGGATGAGTGGTTTTCTGAAACAATTCGACCGCATCCCCGATCGTCTTATCTTCTGGGATGGAGATATAATCTTTGGTCATGATGCTGCCTGCGGTTCCCTCTTTAAACTTCAGCAGCTCAATCAATCTTTCTCTCAAGGGCTTCTCGATCGTCTGGATCAGCTTTTGTTTTTTCTCGTTGGAGAGTTCGGCAAGAAGGTCTGTGGCTTTATCGGGCTCCATCTCTTCCAAGATATCCGAGGCATGATCGACTGCGGCGGATTCAATCAAAGAGATCTGAAGTTTGGGATCAATCTCTTGCAGTGCTTCGGCTGCGGTTTCCAAATCTAAAGACCTCAAAATCCTTTCTCGGCTCTCCTGGTCGAGTTCCTCGATGATATCGGCCAGATCTGAGGGATGAAGCTCGTGCAACTTCCGTAAGTTTACGTTGAGCTTCAGGCTTTCTTTGTGCGGGTCACCGGCCAGAGGCTGGATATATTTCCAGGAGATCATCTTCTCTGGAATCTGGTAGGAAAAAAACCAGTTCATCAGGCTGTCCGCAACCTTAATCCAGCCCAGACGCCTGAAAATTCCTCTCAAACCGATATCCACGTGAACAATGCGTAAGTCTCTATCCACAATCAAGAGATGGATGTCATTGACTCTCTCTATCTTAGCTCCATAGGTATCGACAACCTGTTTATCCAGAAGTTCTTCTCCAAGGAGAATTTCGTTCGCATTCACCATCACAGGCATTAATTTTTTCTCCGCCTCTGGCATAAGCCTGACGATGCGCCCGGTCAAACGTTCCACTTCTGGCCAATTCAGCTCTGACGGCGTTCTCTGCCTCCTCACCTTGACGATCAGGGTAACAACTTTCGGAAAAAGCTCTCCCAGCTTGACCTTCAGGTCGGCCAATTTTCCTACGACCTCGCCTCCGGAATTGATGACCGATCGTCCCATGAGTTCGGAGAAAAAGAGGAACATCTTCAGGCTTTTTTCTTCTATTGTGCTTTGTTGGTTCATGTCTTCTGATTCGGCCTTTTTCCTTATTGCTGTAAGCTCCAGAACTCCTTCGAGAGAGCTTATAGCACAGGTCCAATGTCCTGTCAAAAACCAAAGACAACTTTCACTCAGCCATCGCTCGCAAAAAGGAAATTCCACTCGCGACGATAATTCTTTTATTGCGTTTGCCTCAGTGCTCGAAAATCAAATTGAGCCAGGTTCAAGTGATGGAATCAAGGCAGGGCAGACTTTGCCATCTTGATACGATAAAAATTCGGTTGGGCCTGGAATACTGGGCCTTTTTTTGATAAGTTTATTGACGATGTTCAAAATCGCATCTTGAGGGAGAACCTTGGCTCCACATGTCTATTTGAAGTATTTGGTTACTGTTATTAATGTGATAGCCATATTTGCCTTCATCGTTGCTTTCATCGCCGCCGAGATCAAAGCGAGAATAATCCTAACGGTTATCATGGCTCTCATCATCCTTATTCCTCAATTCATCCGCTTTTCCCCTCCCGGATGGGCATACTGGGTCCACTATGTTGCGAAAGTGATCTTTGCCCTGGGCTGCCTGATTTATGTCAAATGGAAGCGCTATTCGTAGCGTCGGAGAGAGTTAGAGGTTTCTGCTTATATTACCAGGCTAAGCGGCATGAATTGATCGTCAGAGTGACCTTCAATATTACAATAAGCTTTTCAAGTTTCTAACTGAACGCCACATCAAGAATCATCATTACCAGAAAACCCAACATGACACCTCCCGTGGCTAAATCTGAATTACCGCTGCGCTGAGACTCAGGAATCACCTCTTCAGTAACCACAAAAATCATAGCCCCAGCGGCAAACGACAGCGCGTACGGTAATATAGGTTTCGCCAAAAAAACAGCCCCTGCTCCAATAACACTCGCCACAGGCTCAACTGCCGCAGAGAGTTGGCCGTACCAAAAGCTTTTTAAACGAGACATTCCTTCACGGCGAAGAGGGACAGAAACAGCAAATCCTTCAGGAAAATTCTGAATTCCTATACCGACAGCTAAGGCTATAGCTGCGGGCAAGGTCGCGGAAGGAAATCCTGCGCTGATCGCTCCAAAGGCAACTCCAATGGCCAGACCCTCAGGGATATTGTGCAGAGTTATGGCAAGAACGAGCAAGGTGCTTCGTCGCCAAGGCGTTTTTATTCCCTCTGCTTCTTCTATGGGAAATCCAAGATGAAGATGCGGCAATATCTTATCAATTCCCCTCAAGAAAACGCTTCCCAGCAAAAATCCTGTCATGGCTGGGACCCAAGCTGGAATAACTTTGTCTCGAGACATCTCGATGGCAGGAGCTAATAGCGACCAGAAACTCGCGGCAGTCATAACTCCGGCCGCAAAACCCAACATGGAATCAAGAATCTTTTGGCTGACTCTTTTTGTCGCAAACACAGCCGCGGCTCCGAACGCGGTCATTGCCCATGTAAAAATACCGGCGATAAAGGCTTGCGCGAGAGGGGAAAGCTGCTCTAGATAATGTATCATATCAATCTTTACCTTTTATTAATATGAACCGAAATTTATTTTTTTACGCTGTCATGGCGAGTGACCGGAGGAAGCGTGGCCATCTCTTTATCTTTGCGAGCCCGAAGGGCACGGCAATCTTATTATTCTATGAGATCGCCACGCTCCCTTCGGGAGCTCGCGACGACATCCGTCGGATCGCCACGTCGCTTTCCGCCGCGCTCCGCTCGCGGCTTCGGCTCCTCCTCGCAACGAAATAAGAAATATTACGTTTATATCAGTTTCTAAATTATTAATTTATTACAAAAAAGTCTTTCATAACAACATTTTCGTAATATGTCTTCCCCCATTCCTGAGGAAATATGGAGGGCCGGCCATGCCGTTGCAGGACGGCCCTCCTGAAAAAGCTACTTCACTTTAAGAACTTGGAAACAAACGGAGACGTTTCTCCGCGACGCAGAAAGTGCCCTGATGGACCTTCACCAAGAAACTCAGAAAACCACGATTCATGCTCGATTTCTTCGTTCAGTATGGCCAGAGCCAGATCATAGGTCCTATGATCTTTACCTGCTGTCATGTGGCAAATTTCGGTGTATCCTCTGACAGCGCATCTTTCTGCGTTCACGAGCACCTTTAGGATTGCTTCGACATCTGCTGGATCCTTCGGGAGATTAGCGGGTGGACAAGCGGACATGTCGTGGAATTCCTTCATGTTTCCTGGTAACTTACCACCCAGCTCGTAGATGCGAGGCATCAGGGCTTCAAAGTGATTGCGGTCTTCAATTCTCGCTGTCTCAGCAATCTCTTTTACCCCTTCTCCTTCCAATCCTATCAGATTGGCACGAAGAATCGTGTAGTAGTAATAAGTTGTAAGTTCAGCAGCAGCATTCTTGATCAACAGCTCTAAAAGTTTGTCGACATCAATCCCAGACTTTTTAACCATTTCGATTGCTACTTTTGCCATTTTAATTCCTCCTTTTCATTTGAATTTTCGCAACGAACCTTCAACAACTAAACCGAAATTAACGTATGTGCACTCTCACCTCCTTTCATATGCATTACTAAATAGTAATTATTACTATCAAAAAGGCAAAAAAATTAAGTCTTTTTACTGCACTTTTTGCAAATACCTTCCAAGACAACTCTTTTATTTAACACGATGAACTGCTTTTCAAGCTCTTGCGGGACCTCGATGTTATCGTAAGACTCGTTGACAAAATCTATTATTTCATGACATTGGACACACCTAAAATGGTGATGCTTGTTGATATTGGGATCAAACCGTTTCTTTTCTCCATACCCCTCAACTGGTTTTATAATGCCGATCTCGGAAAAAGATAATAAGGTTCTGTATACCGTATCAAATGAAATGTTGGGAAAGGTCTTTCTCACCCGCTTATATATATCATCGGCTGAGGGATGATCTCTTGCTTTCAGTAGCTCTTCATAGATAGCCACACGTTGAACCGTAATCTTTAATCCGTGCTTTAAACACTTTTCCTGGAAAAATTGTATCGAATTATCAATTCCAACTTTTATCATATCGTTACTATATAGTAATAATTCTTATTTGTCAATAAAAAAAAATTAATGTGATTTTTCTCCTGGCTGTTTGATTTTTGTCAAACGGAGGCGCTTTTCGTGGCACCGGAGAGAGTTGTCTGTCTGATAATTACGCAATAATAGGACTTCACAAAAATAGCTTATAATTTCAGATTTGGCAATAGAGTCTTGACGAAACGGATTTTATCATTCATGAATCAAGGAGGACACAGACGAGGTTAATTT
>CAZJYC010000041.1:0-22859 GCA_964550165.1 uncultured Eubacteriales bacterium | reverse complement strand
CAAAAGCGGCGTACCTTCGAGCCAATCTGCCTGAGCCTTCAATTGCCGCTTCGGCCATCTCTGAGAGGCTTTTTTACGCACATCTCCTCCACCCACACAAAACGGGAGAGATTCAATAAAACTAGCGGATGAGCGTGAACCGGTCGATGAGATAAAAACAGGCAACATAGAACAGAATCAAAAAAGCAAAAAACATGCCCCTGAGAAGAATCTTTTTCTCCAATTCTTTATAAAGGGCAAAAAGGAATTGATGAATGGCAAAAATTTCAAGGGCAAACGGAAGAAACCCGGTGTATCCCAAGACGGGCATCTGGAAAACACGCCAAAAATTCAAACAGGGGAGGTTATATTCCCAACGGGATTCAGCCCAGAAGTTCCAGAATTCCCAGAAGAAACCACAGACAAGCCCTGCCAAAACCCAGCTCCAGAATCTTCTCCAGTCTTTTCTTTCCACATCTCTCAATAAAGTTTCATTTTTTCGCCTGAAATTCACTGGCTCAAGCAAAAATATAAAACACAGCCAGGTGAAAGGAAAAAAGATTCGAGGCCAGCTCAGGGCCAAGACGACCGATAAAACTCCCAAAACAATAAAGGTGCGGAGAAGGGCTGGCGTCGCTTGAATCCTGAACAGGGAGAGTCTCCTCTTTAAACGGCCTGCGAAAAAAAGAGAGGTCTCTTGCAGGGCAGGAATAACGGTGGCAAAAGCTATAAAATACCCAAGCCATCGCTCCAAAAGATTCGGCGGGAGATTGTGGTAGCTCCAGTTTTTCAATCTCAGGTTAAAAAGCTCAAAAACAAGCCAGACGAAGACCGAAATGAAGGCCATGAAAAGAAAATTTCGAAAAGACTCAGAAAGGGGAGAGGATTTGTTTTTCCTGTAATTGAGACTGTCGACGGCGAGAATAAACGACCACCAGGCAAAGGTGAAAAACCATTTTTTCATAAAAGTGACTTGAAGAGCGAGACAAACGGCAGAAAAAAGTAGAATGATAATCCCGATGAACAGGTTCAAGCGAAAAATTTTCTCTCTCATCTCGCTCTAACATACCACAATTTGGGGATCAGGTCTTCAATCGCCATTTTTAATTTTTCAGTTTTTTCTAAGATTGAAATTGAAGTTTGAAGAGCTGATGCTTTTTTGTTATATTAGGTCTGTCATGAGGAGGAGTTTTATGAAAAGAGTCAAATTGTCTGCAGCTTGTCTCGTTGCCATTTTTATCTTGGCGATCATTCCTACCGGATGCACCAAACCACCCACAACGGAAGAAATTAAAGCGACCGTAGAAATATCGGATGTGCAAACAAATTGGACCAAAAAAATCTACCAGTCTTGGCCTCCAAAGCTGACCATTGTTCCCACAATCTCTTTCCGCGTAAAAAATACGAGCGATAAGCCGCTGCGAAACACCATTCTTAACGCAATTTTCAGGCTCAAGGACGAACCCGACAACTTAGGCGATGGCTTCCTCCTAACATTCAAAAAAAAGGCGCTCATGCCTGGCGAGAGAAGTGAAGTCATCACGCTCAAAAGCAATTTTGGAGTCGAGGGGAAAAACTTAAACCATATTCAAAACAGTCCCCAGTGGAAGATAGCCTTTGTCAAGCTCTTTGCCCGCATCAGGGGCTCCCAGTACATTCTTATGGGAGAGTGGGAAGTCTCACGAGAGATAGATTTTAAAGAGCCTGAGCCGTTCGTTCCTCAAAAAAAAGACAAGAATTAAGATTCTAATTAATTTTTTAGGAGGTGGTTTCTATAGAAAAAAAATTTAAATGAGAGGTTCATGAGTAAAATCATCCCAACCAAGCTTTTTTTAACCAAGGGAAGTGGGCAGCATAAAGAAAAATTGGCCAGTTTCGAGCAAGCCCTGAGGAGTGCAGGAATTGCTCCTTTCAACCTTGTCAAAACCTCCAGCATCATCCCCCCTCACTGCAAGCTGATCTCCAAAGAGGAAGGGCTGAAATTGCTCAGCCCCGGTCAAATTGTCTTTCTGGTGATCAGTGAGTGCTCCACAGATGAAGCGCATCGGTTGATATCCGCATCCGTCGGATTGGCTATTCCCAATGACCGCAGCCATCACGGCTATCTTTCCGAACATCACGGCTACGGCCAAAACGAGAAGGAAGCAGGCGAGTATGCCGAGGATTTAGCGGCCTACATGCTGGCGACCACGCTCGGAGCCAACTTTGATGTCAAGGAAATCTGGGACGAGGAAAAAGATGTTTACCGGCTACCCAACAAGATCATTGTTCGCACAAGGAACATCACTCAGACAACCAAAGGGAAAAAAAACGTCTGGACAACGACCCTTGCTGCCGCCATCTTCATCCCCTAATCCGCACAATTCATTCCTTGAATGAATTGAAAAAGGGGAAAAAAGAACCGGCCACTTTTTAAAGGTCAGTTTTCAGAATTTTTATGTAGCTTTTCTCTTTGAGTTTCGTGATATACTCTTCGATTTTTTCCTGTCTTTTTTCGTTAAAGAGCTCCTCTTCTATGTCTCCTCGAACTTCGTCAAAAGACTTAACGCGGCTCTCTTTTTTCTCCTCCAATTTCAACATGTACCATCCTTCCCTCACCTTTAGCCAGGGTGTTGTCCCCCCAAGCTTCAATTTCTCCACAGCCTGCTCCAGGCTCTTTTCCAGTTCGCCTTTCTTCAATCTCCCCAAGTCTCCCTGGTTCTCCTTCGCCGGTCCTTCAGAATATTCGCTGGCAAGAGTTCCGAAATCCTCTCCTGCGGCAATCTTCCCGAGGATCTCTTTTTTTTGAGCCTCAAGCTCTTCTTCACTTTTTCCCTCATCGGCGATGTAAATGGCTCTCAGCTTGTACTCTGTGGGCTCGGTAAACTCTTCAGGATGGAGCTTGTAATAATTGACGACCTCCGAATCTTCGACAACGATGCTCGGCTGGATTTCTGAATAGACGACGGCTTGCCTCAATAAGTTCTCTTTCAACTGCCTTATAAACTCTTCATAATTTATGCCCTGCTGACGCAATCCTCGTCTCAACTCCTCATCCGAATCGATACCATTCTCTTTCTTGAAGTTCTCAAGCCACATTCTGACCTGCTCATCGACGTTGAGGTCTTTTTTCTTGGCCTCCTGCGACAGAAGAAGGTCTGTGATCATTCTATCCAAGAGATTTTTCTTATAAAAAGCGTATTGTTTTTCAAACTCTTCCCCTTGGAGTTGACTCTTGAGCATCTGATAAAGAGATTCCTCCTCTGCCCTGTACTGCGAGAGGGTAACGATGTCCTCATTGACAATAGCCACGATTTCTTCGACGGCTTCCTGGCCGCAAAGGAAGACGAGTGTGAGCAGAACTATAACCGAAAGACAAATCGCTCTTGTGGGTCTCATGGAATCTCTCTTTGATAGGGAAAGGACAGATTTTGAGGGTAGAACGTCCAATCCAGGCTATTCTTTAATTCTTCGATCTTTTCTGAAATCCGTTGCTTGATTTCTTGATCCAAAAGCTTTTCCTTGATGTCCTTAGCCGCTTGCTCTTCAGAGATGAGCTCTGGCTCGTACTTCTTATCCAGCCTGAAGATATGGTAGCCATAAGAAGACTCCACCACCGGACTGACCTCTTCTTCCTTCAGGGAAAAAATCACCTTTTCCATCTCGAAAGGAAGCTGGCCCATTTCAAAAACGCCCATCTCCCCGCCTTTGATAGCTTCCAGGCCGACGGATTCTTTCTGAGCAATTTTTCTGAAGGTCTCCTCGGACGCGTCCTTCACCCTTTCATAAATTTCAATCGCTTTATCCTCGCTATCCAGCAAAATCTGGCTAACCTTGACCCTCTCGGGTCGCAGAAATTCTCTCTTGTGAAGCTCGTAATAATCCTTGATTTCCTGAGCTGAAACAGCAAGGCCCTTCACCAGCTCATAGGTATATTTTTGGATGATCAGCCGATCAAACAAAATCTGAGTATCCAGCTCATCCATCGAGGCTCTGCTGCTGCCTACTGCAAATTCTTTCGAAAGCTTCTCCAAGTACTCCCTCTTTTCCTCAGGAGTCAGAACTATTTTCTGGTTTTGTGCTCCTTGAAGGAGAATCTTCTCCTCGACAAAGCTATCGAACAGGCGGCTCAACGAAATAGCATTCAAGCTCTTGTATTCATCTCCCAAAGTGGCCCGAACGTAATTTTCAAAGTCAGAATTGAAATAGAAAAATTCTCCAACTTTGAGAATGATACTGTTCTTTTTCTGCGGGTCCCCAAGGTCAAAACCCGGGGGCTGCTCCTGGGTCTTCGTCCCTTTACAAGAGACAAAGAGCAAGATTCCTGCCAGGAGAAGAAGAATGGACTGTTTGAATTGGAACTCTCTCATCTTTTTTAATGTCAAATTATTATATTACATAAAAGATTATATTACATACAAGATAACTCGTTCAAGACAGATATCGTTTCATCCATAATCCCTGCCTCGTCCTGAGATAAAAGGGGGAAGCTCATGACGCCCTGGGGAGTGATGGACCCAGTGCGCTTTTCAACCAGTTTAACCAGACGGCCCAAATTGGCCGATGATGAAGGGAAAAATTTGAAAACCATTCTCCGTCCAACACGGTCAATGGAATGGACTCTTATCTTCTGAGCCAAGTATTTGACTTCACCGTAGCGGAGAAGATTTTTCACGCTCTCTGGCAGGAGGCCGTATCGGTCTTCTATTTCTTCCCTGATCTCATCGATCTCGCTCAGACTTTCCACAGAAGAAATCCTCTTGTAGAGATTGAGCCTGAGGTTGATCTGGGGAAGGTACGCTTCAGGAATCCGGATGTCCACTCTGAGGTTGATTTCGCTCTTAACTTCCTCGGCGGCCTCTCCCTTGAGTTCCTTGATGGTCTGCTCCAGAAGATGGAGATAATAATCAAAGCCAACAGCTTCCAGATAGCCATGCTGGGCTGTGCCTAAAAAATTCCCGGCCCCTCTGATCTCCAAGTCCTTTGCGGCTAAGCGAAAGCCGGACCCCAATTCGGTAAACTCCTGAAGTGCTTTTAAACGCTTTTTGGCCAAAGGACTGACCTCATCCAAGGGAGGGACAAGGAAATAGGCGACAGCCTGGCGAGAGGATCGACCCACCCGGCCACGGAGCTGGTAGAGCTGAGACAGCCCAAACTGGTCGGCGTCTTCCACGATCAGGGTGTTGACAAGGGGAATATCTATGCCATTCTCGATGATTGTCGTCGAAACCAGAACATTGTATTTCTGGCTGATAAAATCGATCATCCTTCTCTCGAGTGTCGCACTGGGCATCTTTCCATGAACGACAACGGCTCTGGCCTCAGAGACAAGCCTCTCGATTGTCCGGGCAATCCTCTCGATATCTTCAATCCTGTTGTGGATACAGTAGACCTGGCCTCGGCGGGCGAGTTCCATCTTTATGGCAGTGGCGATGAGCTTCAATCTGGAGGGCGTAACAACGGTATGGATCGCCAGCCTGTCCTTGGGAGGAGTCTCGATCAGGCTGATATCCCGGAGGCCAGTCAGGGATAAATTCAGCGTCCTCGGAATGGGTGTGGCGCTCATGGTGAGAACATCGATGTTTGCTTTCATCTGCTTGATCTTTTCTTTGTGGTTGACTCCAAACCTCTGTTCCTCATCGACGACCAGCAGGCCCAGATCTCGGAACTGGACATCCTTGGAAAGCAGCCGGTGTGTACCGATGATGATGTCGATAAGCCCCTTTTTTAAGTCCTCGACAATTGTCTTCTGCTCGCTTTCCGTCTGAAGCCGGGTGAGACCTTCGACCCGGATGGGAAAAAGAACCATCCTGTTGCGGAAAGTTCCGAGATGCTGGCTGGCCAGGACAGTCGTAGGGCAGAGTATGGCCACCTGCTTGTGGTCCATCACCGCCTTAAAGGCCGCCCGCATGGCGACTTCAGTCTTGCCATAGCCTACATCTCCGCAGAGCAGGCGGTCCATTGGAAAATCCGATTCCATATCCCGCATGATTTCTTTCACGGATCGCAGCTGGTCCTCTGTTTCTTCATACTCAAAAGTTCTGTCAAATTCAGCCTGCCAGGCCCCGGGCGGGCTGAAACGGAATCCTTTTATGGCCTTCCGCCGGGCATAGAGCTCTAAGAGCTCTCTGGCCAATTTCTCGATGGCCTGCTTTGTCCTGGCTTTTGTTCTCTCCCAGGAAAGGCTGCCGAGTTTATCCAGAGGCGGCAGGCTTGAGCCGACTCCTGAATATCTCTGGACTAAGTTGAGGTCTTCAACCGGAACGAAGAGCTTATCCTCATCCCTGTAGTCGATCTGGATGAACTCCCTGCCCTTGTCCTCCACCTCCACCTTGACCAGACCCTTAAAAATTCCGATGCCGTAATCTGTATGGACAACATAATCTCCCCCCTTTAAGTCCTGGAATTGCGAGAGGAAAGGCTTAACCGAAGGACGGGAGGCGATGATTTTTTCTTCGGTAATGATGTCTTGTTCAGCAAAAAAGGCTATTTTTTCTCTTGGATAGCTGAATCCGCTCTGAAGTTTCCCGACTAAAAGGACAATTGCCCCATCTCCAGCGAAAACAAAAGGCGTTGAAGATTCGCGGTTTGAAATTTGATGCTGGGTGAGAAGGCTGGCCAATTTCTTCCGCACACCGTCGCTTGAAAAATAGATAAAGCATCTTTCCCTCTCCTCCTGCAGTCTCTTCATGTATTGAATGAAAAAAGGAATCTTGTTCTTGAACTGGGGAACGGACTGAAAAGAGAAAGAAAACGTTTTCTCTCCTTTTTCCGGGGCAAGCTCCTGCCAGCGGATAGCCTCTTTTCTGATCTCGTCCCAGAGTTGCGGGGGATAAATGTCTTCAGGCGAAAGACAAAGCTTTCTCTCATTCTTCAGCTCATGATACTGGTCTCTCAGGTCTTTCATCGTTTCTTCCCAGTCTTTCCGAACCTCATCAAGATCGTCGACGACAAAAAGATAGTCCCGAAGATATTGGGTGAAGGGTACGAAATGCTCCTGATGAATAAGAGAAAGATAGAAGAAGGAGGGGAAAAAATCTCCGCTTCTGACCCGCTCTGCTTTCTCCTCGATGTCTCTAAAACAGTCCGTTCCTCCTTCCTTGAAGGCCAGCTTTTCCCATTCGCGGAGAAACTCTGAGGAGCCAGGAAATTCCCTGAGAGAGGGAAGGAGAATGCGGTCCACTTTTTTTATCGAGCGCTGGGTGGAAGGTTCAAACTCCCGAATGCTGGCAATCTTGTCGCCGCTGAACTCGACGCGAAAGGGATAGGCATGCCAGGGAGAAAAGACATCCACCACCCCTCCCCGCCAGGCATACTCGCCCGCAGAACTGACCAAATCCTCCCTTGCGTACCCAAAGCTTTCGAGCCGTCCTAAAACCTGGTCACGCACGGCCGGCTTATCCCGTTCCAGGTCAAGAAAAAATGCCTCAAGGTTTCGAGGGCTGGGGAAAGGCTTGAGCAATCCAAAAAGATTGGTCAAGACCAGAGATGGAGGCTGGTGGAGCAAACCGTAAAAAAATCTGATTCTCGAAGACACTGCATCCAGGGATGGGGAAATCTCATGATAAGGACTCTCTGAAAGGCTGGGAAGAGAGCCTAATTTCAAACCAGAGTTGAACTGAGATAAAAAAAACCGGCATTGCTCCTCAAACCGGGGAAGAGACGATGAGGAGGACTGGATAAAAACAATTCTCTTCTTGGATTCCAGGGCCAGGGCAGAAAGGAAATAGGCTTTGGAGGATTGGACAAGCCCTGTGATCTCGATCCCTTTGTTTCCTTGCTCGACCGCGCGGAGAAGCCTCTTGAATTCGGGTGTCTGTTTTAGAAAATCCAGGCTCATGAAGTTATTATAACCAAGGCAGGCCAGGAGTTAAATTGAGAAGAACGAAGAAAGAAACCGAGCCCCCAGGCTCGAGCCGTCCTTTCGGATTTTAGATGCTTTTATAATTCCCAGAGACTTTTTAACTCAACTACCGCAATTTTTTGCTCACCTTTGCATCCACGCCCGTTATTTTTTATCATTCATGTCGATGGGAGAAGGCAAAATTAGCGCTTACGTGCTCATTCAGCCAGCGCAACAGAAAAGGAAATTCTTATTAAGTTAAAAGCAGATTCATTTGGTTGATAGAATCCAACACCTTTTCTGGTTTCAATCTATGGGTGACTTCCCCACCAGACTCGTCACGAGCGGAATGAGTAACCCTAATCGGCAATTCTGACTTTAAAAATATTCACAGTCCGAATTAGCTCAAGGGTTATCCTGACATGCTTGAGAATATCTCTCTCCCCCTGCGTCAGCACATAAACACTGGAATCCCAAGCTCTATACGCAATTCCGAAATGTATGCCATGTGTATCTCTCACCCGATATTCATTCGTTCCCGGCCTTATTGTTTGGTTATCGAGTTTTCCGAGAATTTGACCAGAGCCCGATAAAACGCCATGACGATAGAGTTCGATTGTTACTCCTGAGACAGTTGCTTGGCTACGATTCATGACTTGGACCACATAATCAAAGGCCCCAGAACCTTCTGGAACCTCTGGAGGATAGTTGCCTACACGGGTGATCGAAATCTGCTCCTTTAACCAGTCCAGATTTTTGACCTCGAAATAGAGAGTGGCGGTTGCGGTATTCCCCTCTTCGTTGACCGCAGTGAGGGCGTAGGTAGTCCTTCCCTCGCTCACTCCGGCGGAGACGGTCAAGGTGCGTTCGCCTGTTCTGTTGGGACTTGAGAAATCGATTCCCGGCCCGTTTCCTTGGGTTTTGCTGATGGTCACCCGGATGATCCGGCTTCCTCCAGGGCCTGGGTCCACTATCCAGCGGAAGATGGCGGTTCCTGACTGCCCAACGAGCCAAAAATGCGGCGTTAATGAGAACTTTCGTACGTTAGGCATGTCCTTTATCATCGTTTTGTTTTTCGTGGATTCCAAGGATTTCATAATCTCCTTCTGAACCGGCGAAATCGGCTGAGGGGCCGGGGCCATCGCCGTTTCAGAAAGAAAAATTGTTGTGGCCACAAGCAAAGCCACAGCCATTAGCAAACACCTTACTATCTCTGTTGTCCTCATTCTTGCACCTCCCTTACGTTCATACATTTCTTTCATCATACTCGATCTAGATCGCGTTTCTTCAGTCCAAATGAAGATATTCAATGCGCAATGGGTTTCAGATAGTATAGTGGGAACTCGGTTTGTCTATGTGAATATCCATCTGTAAAGCAAGTGACACAGTGGGGGCGAAATCCTTGAAACTTCTCTCGGAGATTTTGACTTGCTGAACAGCGATGCCTTCTGACTCCCCAGTTCGGCACGCGTCTACAGTGAAATCAGCTGCAACGACGCAGTAATTGAGGAATTTGTTTTTCGGCTGTGCTGGCCGACTGGGCGCCTTTGACTCAACTTTCCCATCGATCATCGAGGGGAATTGTAAAACGAGACTCAAAAAGATGTCAAGGATTCAATAGAAAAGAGGTATGTTCATTTATCATTTAATTGTGGGACATTAAGGAATACAAAATGCCCGCCATACGCAGTATGCTGACATGTAGAAATTTTTTATTTAATCTTCAGATAATTCGATAAATTTTTTCCTAAGAAATTGTCTTCTAGAAAAAGATGCCTGCCCTTACTCGCGAAACTATATACAAAACGGAATATTGCGATATCCCCCTTGCTTCTTATTCACTTGAATATCATGTCAGGTTGGCCATTTTTAGCCAAATCCGTGATTTTCTCTACAGACATTTCTTCGACGCAAGAAACCGAGTCCTTGGACTCGAGCCAACCTGAAGTTTGAATTTTATCCCCAGCGGGAAGGTCAAGCCAGAAAAATTAACTGAAGGGATAGCTGGTCTGCGTCAGAGTCTCCACCAATAGGAGAATTTGACGAAAACACTGTAGCTGTCCTGAGAATACCTGCCGGCCTCGTTCCGGAGATAATCGTTATCGACACCGAAGAAAAAGACCGTTCCTGGCCTCAGAATCCAGCTCACCAGGAAGCTGCCGTAGATTTCTTTGCGATAATGGTTGTAGTCGACGATCGCTCTCAGGGAGAGAGTCTTGGAAATCTGGTAAGCCGTCCTCTGGCGGATGACGTTGTAATCGAAAAGCTCGTCTCCGCCTCTTTCCTCCCAGAATGTCTGCTTCCGGAATTCCACCATCATTTGAAGTCTCTTATTGGGTTTGATGTTGAAATAAAACGTATAAATGTTGCTCCAGCCGAGAAAGGGGTCGTCCGGGTCATAGTAGATGCTGTCGCCCGTCTGGAAGTAAAAGCCGAAGGGAAGCCAGCCGATTAAGTTGGCCTCTCCGGTCAGGCTAAAGACGTTCTTCCTGAAATCGATTGCTTCGTATCTTTCCATCAAACTCTGGTAGGACACTTCTGCCCGGCTGAATTCGGTGATTCTGAAATGAACTCTGGCTCTGACCCACTGGTCCTGCAGAATGTCATCAGAATAGCTGTACCTTTGACCTCCCTGGAGGTTGAATGTCACCTGATTGAGATATTTCTTCTCAGGATAAAGGCTGAAGTAACTGTAAGCGCCCAAAGTCCTGTAATCAACGCGGTTGACAAAGCCCGAGGAGGCTTCAAAGTGGGGATGAATCGACATCCAGTACAAGCCTCCGCCCCAGTACTTGGCGAAATAAGAAAAATTGGCGTAAAGAGCAGGAGCAATGTCTGTTTCTTCTTCCTCAGACTTTGTTTTGGAAGCTATGGCTTGAAAATTGAAGAAAAAGTACTTCTTGAACTTGAACTGACCGTCCAGGCCAGCGACACGGTTAAAGGAGCCGTCAATTTCCTTATCCGCCAGGCAAAATCCCAGGTAGGACTCTTTGAAAACATCGGCCTTCATCCGGAAGATGTTGAACAGGGCGTTCTCATCGCCTCTTCCCTCGCCGTCGTGGACTTCCCAGAGGCTCTCGGTCGGACTGGTGTCGTAGGCGGAGAGAAGGCCGTAGGTGAAACGGCCGAATTTTCCGGTGAGCTTCGCTCCGGCGGCAGGGTCGATGATTCTCCGGGTGTAGACCATCTCGATCTCAGGAAAGCGGAAGATCTCCATCCCTTCCAGGAAAAAGGGCCGCTTCTCCGAATAGTAGAGGGCAAAGCGCTGGTTGATGTCGATCTGGGGCGCATCGGCTTCGATGTGGCTGAAATCCGGGTTGAGGGTCAAATCCAGGGTCAGATCCGAGCTGATGCCCCACTTGAAGTTTGTCCCTGGTTGCATGTCGATTTTTTCTCCCTTGGTTTTTAGCGACGTGAAGATGGGCATAAGCTCGAAGTTTTTTCCTTTTTCGACCTTGCCCTGGACCATAATCTCCCCTTCTTGACAGAGCAAGCCAGGAAGCGATTTGGACATCGGCGGCCAGATGATGATCTCGCCTTTTCGGGCAATGGTCCTGCCCAGCGTAAGGCCCCAGACTTTCTCCTCTTTGTCCGGGAAGCGAATGCTCTTGAAAGGGATGGCCACCTCAACCGTATAGCCTTCGCTGTCGATCTTTCCGTCGGAGTAAAAAACCGTATCCCAGCTTTCGTCCATGGAGTCGCTTCCGCCCTCTTCGGTGCGGATCAAATCCATCTGGATTCCGATCGGGTTGAGGATGAAAGAAAAGGCACGGCGCTTTTCGTTGAACGTATCCAGGAAGATAACCACCCAGTCATCATCGACGATGTTGTCCCGGCGGGTGACTGAAACCCTTGCTTTCCCGGGCTCGGAGTCAAAGCAACGGAAAGCAAAATAAAGGTTCTTCCTGTCATGCCCGATATAGGCTACGGTTTTTTCCGAAGGAGTTGCTTTCTCTTTTGGCGTAAACTGGAGAAAATTCTCGATCTTCAATGCCTCCTTCTCCCAGAGGGGATTGTCCAGGACACCGTCGATCTTCGGCGCCTGGGAAAGCCTCGGAACTTTCATAGCCTCCTGATTAGCGGAGAAAAAAAGCGGAGGAAAAAACAACAAACTCAGAGAAAAAATAATGATGAGGGCAACTCTTTTTGCCAGGCTCTTTATCCTTCTGTATGAATTTTCTTTCATGATAAATCTCTCCGTCTGTGCTTATCACCCTGTATAAACGAAAATTGACCTTAAAAGGTTTTATGTTTTCCGTAAAAATTACAAAATTTTTTTATAAAGAACATTTTGCTTAGGAGCGAAAGCCTGGTATTCATGAATTCTTGGACATTTGAAAGCATCATTTTTCCCGTGATAAGAAAAGAGATTTGATAGAGTGAGGAATGGAGGCGCTGGTTTCCGTTCCTCCGAAGCCCATGGTGGTGCGTGGGAGGGTCTTGGGCGAGGAGGGATGGAAACCAGCACTTTTAGAGTTGGCTTTTATCATCATCTGCCTTCACAGAAAAAAAGATGCTTACGGGATATTTCTTTTAGTTAAAGAAAAATAAATTATATAGTAAGATACCATTCATCTGAATGAAATCCAGAAGTAAAAAGCAAGAGCCTGGCTCCAAGAAGGAGGAAGGAGGAAGATTTGAACTCCGATTCCATGCCGGGTACAAGGGAGAGGAAATCCCGAGGGCTCTTGTCATTGGTAGCCGCGAGTTCGCCATCGAGAAGGTAGTATCCCGGCAAAGAGTCCTTGATCAAAAAACAGGGAAATGCCATGAGGCCTTCAAATGCCGGATGGAAGGAACTCTGGTCATCATCAAGATTTATGAATCGGGAGAATGGGAAATCTCGTTTCCTGATAAAGCCTAACTTGTTGTTGCCGAAAGAGCCAGAGGGAAGCATCGTTCAGGCGATAATAGATGAAAAAAAAGATTTAACGGCAGGAGGTTCAAGAATGAAAGTTGCTTTGTGGAAAAAAATTTATCTACTTTTTCTTCTCGCAATCTGTCTTGTCCCACGCCTTCTCTTCTCCCAATCCGAGGATAGGTTTTTTGACAAAGCGGGCCCGGCCTCTGAGGAAGTGAGACTGACCATTCTCTACCCTTCGGTCGGAAGCATCCGCGCCCTTAGCGAGCTCAGAAAGAATGGCCTGATATCTATGGAAAACTTGCTGGTGATCGGCGTCTATCATGAAAAAGAACGCACCGATTACAAGAAATCCATGGAATTTGTGAAAGAGAATGACCTGGAATGGGTAAAATTTTATAAACTCTCAGCCGAGCTCGATAAAGACAAGCTTTTCCAGAAAAACTCACTGACCGCAGAGTTTGATGACATTTTTAAAGAATCAGACGGCATCATCTTTTTCGGCGGAGCAGACATCCCGCCCTATCTCTACAAAGACAAGACAAACCTTCTGACTCAGGCCGAAACTCCCTACCGCAGTTTTTTGGAGCTCTCCTTCATTTTTCATCTTCTAGGGGGATACCAGGACAAGAATTTCGAAACTCTGCTTGAATCCTCCCCGCAATTCCCGGTGCTCGGCATCTGCCTCGGCGCCCAGAGCTTGAATGTCGGAACAGGAGGGACTTTAATCCAGGATATCTGGTCTGAGGTCTACGGAAAAAAATATTTTGAAGATGCGGCGAGCCTCGGCAAGGAGAACTGGCACACCAACCCGCTGGTTGCACTCTATCCTGAAAAAAATCTCCTCGGTTATAATCTGCACCGGATAAAATTCACCGCCAAAGGAAAATTTTGCTCAGAGTTCGGTTTCAAGAAAGACGCTGTGCCTTACATCTGCAGCGCCCACCACCAGACGACCGGCAAGCTGGGCAAAGGCATGAAAATCGCCGCCACGTCCTTGGATGGAAAAGTTGTGGAGGCTGTCGAACACGAAAAATACCCCAACGTCCTCGGTGTTCAGTTCCACCCGGAGTTCCCGATTCTCTACGATCCTGAACAGAAATTCCGGTTTGCGCCTGAGGACAAGGAGGAAACGAGCCTCATTTCCATTCTCGAGAGTAACCCGCCGAGCCTCGATTTCCATAGAAAAATCTGGTCCTGGTTCGGCGCAAAGCTCGAAGAATACCACAGGAATAAGCTTCTCCGTTAGTTTTTATGAAGTTTTTAGGCTCTCTTCCATTTTTTGTGGCTCACTTGAAAGCCTCTCCAGAATGGCCTCGCTCTCCTTCAGGTTTTTAACGCCGTTCCCTCCCAGCCCTTCTCGGCGGCTGCGGATCGCTCAGGCAGAGTGGTTCGAAAACACACGGGCTTTGCCCCGGCGGGACAAAGCCCTCCCGGTTTCAGGCTCCGCTCTCCTCTCCCTTCGGTCGAGGAACCGTGCCCGCTCAGCCTTCAAACGGTTTTCTCACCGCATAGCCTCCGCGGGATGCATTCTCAGGGGCAACTCGGGAAGGCTAAACCTTCAATGGTCGCTTCGGCCATCTCTGAGAGGCTTTTTTGTTACCCACATCTCCTCGACGCACACAAAATGGAAGAGAATCAATTTTTATAAAATCTTTGAAAAAAATCTATAGAAATGGTAGTATTTTTTTATCGAAAAAGAATGAAAGGACAGAGAAATGAAAAGATTCATGGTTCCCAGAGTTTCCCACTGCAAAGAAGGCTGCTAGCGAGCATCCGGGCATGATGTAAAACTGCTCTTTAAAGTTTTCTATTATAACAAGACTTTGCGGCTCGTCCTTATCGGTCAGAAAGGACGAGCCTGTTTTTTATATTCTCAAGATTCCTTCTCAGAGGGACGTTGCTTGAATTTTTTGTTTTATGTTTTCACTCAACGATCTATTCTGTCCCTGTCTGCTTTCTTTTTCTTTCTTTGATCCGCTGCTTCTTTCCCTTCCTTGACTCTGTCTTTCCCCTAAATTGAATCAACCTCTCTACGATCTCGCTGGTCGAGCGGCCTTGAAGATAAGGAATGATGACCACTTTGCCGCCGGCTCTTTCAACCTCTTTCCTTCCCACCACCTGATCCGGCTTCCAGTCTCCGCCTTTAACCAGGACATCAGGCAGAAGCTTTGAGATGACCTTCTGCGGCGTATCCTCGGAGAAAGGAGTTAGATAACCGACAGCCTCGATGGCCTCCAAGATTTCAAGCCTTTCCTCCAAAGGAAAGATGGGGCGTGCCTGTCCCTTGATCCTCCTCACTGAAGCATCATCGTTGACGGCGACGATCAAAACATCCCCCAGTCTCTTGGCTTTGCGGAAAAGGTAGACATGGCCGCTGTGGAGAAGGTCAAAACAGCCGTTGGTGAAAACAACTGTTTTCCCTTGAGTTCTGAGTTGGCTGCGGATTTTCAGAAGGCTTTGAAATTTTTGTATTTTTTTTTCCATCGACTTATCCCCCGGCTGAACTCTTCCCCGGAATATTCTTTCCGCTTCCTCAGTGTAGTGTCCCTTATCATCATAGAGAAGGAGCAGGGGCAGCTCAGTCAAGCTTTTGGCTGAGAAACGGCACTCAGCCAAAAAAAGGTTCGGAGGTTCCTCTTTGCGGGGGGAAACAAAACGGATGGATTTGAGCCGCAGCCCGCTCGCCTTGAGGGCCTCGAGAAAATCCTCCATTCTTTTGGCATTGAAGACAAAATAGGCTCTTCCTTCAGGCTTGAGGAGCTCTGCCGTCTTTCCCGTCACATCGAAAATATTGCATGCCAGCTCATGCTTGGCAATCGATTTTTCCAAAGACAGGCTCAGATGCCCTTCTCCTTTTTTGATATAGGGAGGGTTGGAAAAGATGACATCGAATTTTTTCCCGGGCTGGAAGCGGCGCATGTCTTCCTGAACGACAGAGATTTTCCTCTCCAGCTTGTTGAGCTTCTTGTTCCTTCTGGCCATATCGGCCAGAGATTCCTGAATCTCAACCGCCGTGATGTGTCTGAAAGGCTTGATGCTCAAAAGGACAGAGATGATGCCGCTTCCCGCGCCGAGCTCCAGAATCTCGTCGGAGGGACTCGTTCGGATAAAATCAGCCAGGAGCGGCGCATCGACCGAAAAACGGTAGCCTTTTTTTTTCTGCAGGACAAGGATGCGGCCGTGATAGAAGGAATCCAGGGTCTCGTCCTCAGCCTTCAACCGCTCAATCAACTTCATCTTTGGACATTTCAGTGAAGACAAGGACTTTTTCTGGCTGAACTTCGGCATATCCCCCCTGCACGAATAATTCTCTTTCCCTTCCTGCTGCTCGGTAAGTAATTTTGCCCTTTCCCAAAGCCAAAAACAAAGGCCTGTGACCGGGCAGAATCCCCAAATACCCCTCCAGGCTGGGAAGGGAGACTTCCTGGACATCTAAATCTGCCAGAAGCTTTCGAGGAGCGATAACCTTGAGTCGAAGCGATGAGGGTAATGAGTTCATGCTGACCTCAATTCCTCAGCGCGCTGGAGGGCTTCTTCGATGTTTCCGACCATGTAGAAGGCCTGCTCAGGCTTGTCATCAAGCTTGCCCTCGACAATCTCCTTGAATCCTTTCACGGTCTCTTCGATAGTCACATACCGTCCAGGTCTTCCGGTAAACTCCTCGGCCACATGAAAAGGCTGGGAAAGAAAGCGCTGAATCTTCCGGGCGCGGGCCACGATGAGCTTATCCTCCTCGGAGAGCTCTTCGATGCCAAGGATGGTGATGATATCCTGAAGGTCTTTGTATCTTTGAAGAACCTCCTTGACTTTCCTTGCCGCTTGATAATGCTCCTCATCGATGACCCTCGGGTCCAAAATCCGCGAAAATGAAGATAGGGGATCGACAGCCGGATAGATGCCGATCTCGGTCAAGGCGCGGGAAAGGTTGGTCGTGGCATCCAGATGGGAAAAGGTTGTGGCTGGAGCAGGGTCGGTAAAGTCATCTGCCGGGACATAAATGGCCTGAACCGAAGTGATCGACCCTTTCTTGGTGGAGGTGATTCTCTCCTCGAGCTCCCCCAGCTCAGTGGCCAGATTGGGCTGATAGCCGACTGCAGAAGGCATTCTCCCCAGCAGGGCGGAGACCTCGGAACCGGCCTGAACGAAGCGAAAAATATTGTCGATAAAAAGCAGGATGTCCTGGTTCATCTCATCCCGGAAGTATTCGGCAACGGAAAGCGCCGCCAGGCCGACACGGAGTCTGGCTCCTGGCGGCTCGGTCATCTGGCCGTAGATGAGGGCTGTCTTATCGAGAACGCCGGAGTTTTTCATTTCCAACCAGAGGTCGTTTCCCTCTCTTGTCCTTTCTCCGACACCAGCAAAAACAGAATACCCTCCGTGCTTTAAGGCCACGTTGTGGATCAACTCCATGATGATCACCGTCTTGCCCACTCCCGCTCCTCCGAAGAGGCCAATCTTCCCGCCTTTGAGAAAAGGCTGGATGAGGTCAATCACTTTGATTCCGGTCTCAAACATCTCAAGGGTTGTGTTCTGCTCTTCAAGAGAGGGAGAAGGACGATGGATAGGGTATTTCACTTTAGCCTCGATCGGGCCCAGATAGTCCACGGGCTCGCCGATGACGTTCATCACCCTCCCCAGAGTCCCCTCGCCCACAGGAACCTGAATCGGACCTTGCGTATCCACAGCTTTCATCCCCCGCGCCAAGCCATCCGTCGGATGCATGGAAACGCATCTCACCCGGTCTTCCTCCAGGTGCTGCTCCACCTCGACAATGATATCGACAGCGGTAGGATTATCGAATCCTTCGCTCGAGATGCGAATGGCGTTGTAGATTTCCGGAAGTTCTGTGTCCTTGAATTCAATGTCAACAACAGGGCCGATGACCTGGACAACCTTCCCGATTCTTTCCTCTTTCTTTTGCTTTTTATCTTTTAATCTCCCCTTTTCAGAGCTGGTTCTTTTTTTTGCCATCTTTTTCTCCGAATCCTCTATTTTCCCGCCAAAGCTTCAACCGCGGTCATGATTTCCAGCAGCTCCTTGGTGATTGATGCCTGCCGAATCCTGTTCAAGGCCAAAACCAAGCGCCTGATCAGCTCTTCCGCATTCTTTGCGGCATTGTCCATGGCCATCATCCGGGCCGCATGCTCAGCGGCCAGAGATTCATAAAAGCAATGGCCAATCTGATTCTCAACATAAAAAGAAAGAAGAAAATCGAGGAAAGAGCTGGCCTCAGGCTCCCAGTCTGGAGGCAATTCGGCTTGCTCTCTTACAGGCGCTTCCAAAGGTAGGAGCTTGGTGACCATAATCCGGGGTGCAAGAATGGACTTGAATTCGTTGTAAACCACATAGACAGCGTCGGCCTTGCTCAAAATATAGAGACGCATCAGGAATTGAGCCAATCCTTTCAAATCTTCGAGGGTGAGTTTATGGATTTTATCAGGATAGACTTTATCCGCGGGAAAAGGGTATCTCTTGAAAAAATTCACCGCTTTTTTCCCGACCAAGACCAGACGAACTTCTGCGCTTTTGGCTCTTTCTTCAAAAAACGAGAGGGCCGCCGCCAGGAGGTTCGAGTTGAAGGCTCCGGCCAACCCTTTATCCGAGGTGATGACAACGGCTTCCACCTTTTTCTCTTCCCTCTTCTGGAGGAGAGGATGCTCTTGCCTTTCGGCCCAAGGGACCATTTCTGAGAGAAAGCCGGGCAGGGAGTGCCAGTAAGGGCGAGCCTCCAAGACAGAGCGCTGGGCTTTCTTGAGCTTGGCGGTGGAGACGGTTTTCATGGCCTGGGTGATCTGCTGCGTATTCCTGACGCTTTTTATTCGCCTTCGGATATCGATTAAAACGGGCATATTATCCTGCGAGCTCTTCTTTAAATTTCTGATTGAACTTTTTAAAGGCAGAACTTATGGCCTCATCCAAATCGGCATTGATTTCTTTTTTCTCGGCAATCTTTTTCAAAATGTCCGGATGTTCTTTGTCAAAATGCTCATGCATTCTTTTTTCATACAGCTTGATATCGCTGACATTCAGTTCATCCAGAAATCCTCTGTTTCCAGCGTAGATAACCAGGATCTGCTTCTCCACGGGCAAAGGCGCATACTGGCCCTGCTTCAAAATCTCCGTCAGCCGCTCTCCTCTGTCCAGCTGCGCCTGACTGGCCTTATCCAGCTCTGTCCCAAACTGGGCAAAGGTCACCAGTTCCCGGTACTGGGCCAAATCCAGGCGCAGTTTTCCAGCCACCTGCTTCATGGCCTTGATCTGGGCATTCCCGCCGACTCGCGAGACAGAGATCCCGACGTTGATGGCCGGCCTTATCCCGGAGTTGAACAACTCGGGCTCCAAATAGATCTGCCCATCAGTGATGGAGATGACGTTTGTCGGGATGTATCCTGAGACATCCCCTGCCTGGGTTTCGATGATGGGGAGAGCGGTCAAAGAGCCACCGCCGTTTTCATCGTTGTATTTAGCCGCCCTCTCCAGCAGCCGGGAATGGAGATAGAAGACATCTCCCGGGTAGGCCTCTCTTCCCGGCGGCCTCCTTAAAAGCAGCGAGATTTCCCGGTAGGCGGCGGCATGCTTGGAGAGGTCATCATAGACAAGAAGGGCATGCTGCCCGTTGTCTCTGAAGTATTCCCCCACGGCACAGCCGCTGTAGGGCGCCAGGTATTGAAGGGACGAGGGGTCACTGGCCGAGGCAGCCACAACGATCGAATAATCCATAGCTCCATGGTCCTTGAGGACTTTGATGACATAGGCAACGGTGGAGCTTTTCTGGCCGATGGCCACATAGACGCAAACAACATCTTTGCCTTTCTGGTTGATGATGGTGTCGATGGCAATGGCTGTTTTTCCCGTTTGCCGGTCACCGATGATCAGCTCTCTTTGACCTCTGCCGATGGGAATCATGGCATCGATGGCTTTGATCCCGGTCTGCAGGGGTTCTTTCACCGGCAGCCGGTCGACAACACCCGGAGCCAGACGCTCGGCCACCATGAATTTATCCGTCTTGATCGGGCCTTTTTCATCGAGCGGCATACCCAGAGGATTGACAACCCTTCCGATCAAAGCCGGTCCAGCCGGAACCTGCAAAATCCGGTGAGTCCGCTTCACCAGGTCGCCCTCCTTGATCAAATAGCTCTCTCCCAGAAGGACGGCGCCGACGCTATCCTCCTCCAGATTCAGGGCAACGCCAAAAACTTGCCGCGGAAACTCCAGAAGTTCGTTATACATGACCTTGTCCAGCCCGTAAATCCTTGCGATTCCGTCTCCGACAGAAGTCACTGTCCCGACTTCTTTGATATCGACTTCGGTCTCATAGCCTTCAATCTGACGCTGAATGATTCTGCTTATTTCTCCGGCTTTGATTTCCATTTTCCTTACCCTTCGATAATTCTTTCCTTGACTTTCATCAAGCTTCCCTTCATCGAGACATCGTAAACGATGTTTCCCCTTTTTATCCAAAGCCCGCCGACGAGCTCGGGGTCGATTCTGTATTTCAGAACAACCGGCCTTTTCTCCAATCGCTCCAATCTCTTTTCCAGGTTCGATTTCTGTTCCACGCTGAGAGGAACAACTGAGGCGACTTCGAAAGTGTAAATCCCTTTCTTCTCGTTCCATCTTTCAGGCAAAGATGCAAGGATATCCGGCAAAAGCTCAAGCCGGGCATTTTCCACGAGCAGGAGAAGAAAGCGAAGAGTTTTTTTCGTCATCGACTTTTCCGCCAGGATCTCCTCGGCAATCTGCTTTTTCTTACCTGCCGGAATGAAAGGACTGGCCAGAGCCTCGTTCAGCTCTTTATGTTTTTCCAGAAGCTCAAAAAAATCAGACAGCTCCCTTGAGACAGCCATAAATTCTGACTCGCTCTTGATGGAGTTAATTAGGCCTTGAGTGTATCTTTTTACGAGAATTTGACTTTTCATACAGCCCATCAAGCCTTTCTATGGATTTGTTGATAAGAAGTGACTGGTCCTCTGGACTCAGTCTTTTCTTAAGCGTCTCTTCGGCCAGCGCTGTCGCCAGCTCGGCCGTGTATTCCTTGAGATTCCGGATTTCGGCCTGAACGAGCATTCCAATTTCCTGCCTGGCAAAAGATTTGATTCTTTCTGCTTCCTGTTGCGCAAGCCGAATAATCCTCTCTTTTTCCCTGAGGCCTTCAGCCCCTGCCTCTTTCCGGAACCGCTCTATTTCATTCTCCAAACCGGCCAAGCGGGTCCCCGTCTCTTCAAGTCTCTTCTCAGCTTCTTTCCTTGACTCTCCAGCTTCCTTCAGAGAAAGCGCGATATCCTTTGCTCTCTTTTCTAAAAAAGAACGCAGGGGCTTATAAAGAAGATAAGTTAAGCCTCCAAAGAGAACGATAAAATTGATCGTTTTTCCCAGGAGGTCTTTTAAATTCGAAGCATGCTCTTCTTCCGCGGGAGACATGTGGACAAAGAGGGGTAGCAGGAAAAGAATAACAAGGATTTTCTGCCTTCTGTTCATCACTGTAAAAGTTTTTGTTCAATTCTCTTTGCCAAGCCATTGGCTTCGGCGTCTAAATGTTTCTTCAACTTCTCAGCCTGACTTGCCAATTGTCTTTTGGCATCTTCGACCTGTGATCTGCATTCTGTGCTTATTTCAGCCAGGATGCGCTCTTTCTCTTTCAAAGCCTCGCGCTCAAAATTTTCCTTGATCTGCTTCGACTGGGCGGATGCCGCCTTGATTCTCTCTTGAATCTCACCGGCAGCCTTATCCAGGCTCTCCATGGATTTTTGATACGCTTCTTTATCAGCCTGAATTCTGTCCTCCCGCCCTTTCATCACCTTCCGCAGAGGATGGAAAAAAAGCTTAGAAAGAGCAAAGACAAGGATCCAAACGATAAAAAAAACGACCAGGAAACTTGCGTCTATCTGTATCATTTTAAAAAGAATAACGACAAATGAATTAGGCAAGAATTTAACATGTTTATCCCAAAAAAGCAAGAGAAAGGGAAAAAAGATGCTTCCGAATTTGAATGTTTTTAAAAAAACAAGCTATCATTTGCTTTCACAGAAAAAAGAATGCTTAAGAAAGGCTGAAAAGGAAATTTTGACATTTTTTACAATAAAATTTAATGGTTGTGAGGAGAGAAAAGGGCTTTCCCCCTTCTCTTCAACTCCCCTAGAAAATAGATGGACCCCGTCACAAGAACGCAGCCGTTGGGGCCGGCGCTGTGAAGCGCTGTCTCGAGTGCTTGGTCGACCTTTGGGACGAGCAAAATCCGATCCTGGAATTTTTTAGCTGCTGACAGGATTTCCTCAGGCTCAGCGGCCCGGAAGAAAGGAAACTGCGTCAGAATGACCTTGTCTGCCAGAGGAAAGAGGATGTCGGCCATTCTGGCGATCTCTTTATCGCGCATCACGGCAAAGAGCAGAATAAGGGGCGAGGGACAAAAATCTTCAACGTATTTCTTTAAAGCCTGCGCTCCCTCACAGTTGTGAGCCCCATCGAGGATGACGAGCGGCTTAAGGGAGACAACCTCAAGCCTTCCTTTCCAATTTGCTTTCTCAATACCCTCAACGATTTTTTCCTTCTCCAGTTTCCTCCAGCTTGAAGAGAGCTGCTCCGCAGCAGCGATCGCCACCGCCGCATTCCTTCCCTGGTGCTCCCCTCGAAGCGAAGGAGAAAAGGTGTATATCTCCTTCCCCGTCCGATAGACAAAGGAATAGCCTTTTTCATTTTTGTGGACTTCAAAACATCCTTGTTTCGAGAAAACTCCAACAAACGGAGCTTGAAGTTCTTCCGCCCTCTTTTTTATGGTCTCAAAGGCTTCGCCATTTTCCACCCCGCAGACCACCGGAACGCCGCTCTTCACAATCCCCGCCTTCTCAAAGGCAATCTGGCTCAAGGTTTCTCCTAAAAATTTCTGATGCTCCCCAGAAATGGTGGTGATGATTGAGACATGGGGGACGACGACATTGGTCGCATCGAATCTTCCTCCCATACCTACTTCAAGTACGGCCATATCCACCTTCTGCTCTTCGAAATAAAGAAAAGCCAGGCAGGTCAGATGCTCAAAATAGGTGGGCGGCGAAGGCAATTTTTTGGAAGCGACAAGCTCTTCGATTCTTTCCCGGAGCGTGGAAAGATGCCGACAGAAGTTTCTTGCAGGAATAAGCCTCTCCCCGACTCGAATCCTTTCTTCAACTCTGACCAGATGGGGAGATGTGAAAAGTCCAA
>CAZJYC010000040.1:0-23513 GCA_964550165.1 uncultured Eubacteriales bacterium | reverse complement strand
CTCGGGAAGGCTAAACCTTCAATGGTCGCTTCGGCCATCTCTGAGAGGCTTTTTTGTTACGCACATCTCCTCCATACCCACAAAATGGAAGAGAGCCTATCAATTTTATGATCCTACTCCTCATAGTGCTGGCGGATTCTGAGGCGGTTGTTGATGTATTTTCTCAGAAACTGGACGGCGATGTCGGCGCGCCTGAAAGTGGGGACTCCTGCTTGTTCCAGGCAATCTTCTATAGGATCAAAAATATCGCCTGCATCGAGGTTGACCACAAAAGGCTTTTCTGTCTTCTGGAAAATATCGATGAGGCGCATGACAATGCTCTTGGGATGATAAAGGTTTTCCTCATGAAACCTGGCTGGAACCAAAGTCTGCATAGCAGGCGACATGGGAACGGGCGAGACTACGGCACAGTCCACATTTTCGTCCTCAAGCATGGCAGAAACGCACTCCGCAAAAACGGAATCATCCGCCACAGGAGTTGTATCCAGGGGATTGTGAACATCCTGGAAGCGGTGAATTCCAAGGGACTTCAGAGCGCTGGTTATTCTTTTAATGGTTTTCGAAGACAGCTCGGCCAGAATAAATTCCTGGTCTCCTTTGAGGTTGTCGGCCATGGTCACGCACTCAAATCCAGCGTTGCTGATGAGGGCAATCCGCTTGCCGCGGATGACTTTATGGGCTAAGAACGATAAATTCTTGACATAATTTTCGAACTCGAAGATTGTTTCGGCAACTATGATTCCAACTTCTTCCAGGATAGAGCGGGTGACAACATAATCGCCGGCAACAGAGGCTGTATGGCTGGCCGTGGCAGCCTGTCCTTCCGGCGTTCGTCCTGCTTTGTAAAGGACGATCATCTTTCCCTCTTGCTTGACGATATCGCGGGCAGCTCTGGTCAGAGCCAGTCCGTCTGCAGGCAGGAATCCTTCCATGTAGATTCCAAAAACCTTTGCCTCATCCTCACTCTTAAAATAATTCAGATAATCTGAGACTGTAAGGTCAATCTGGTTTCCGATGGAGATGGCATAAAGCGGTTCGATGTTGGGCAGTTTGCTCATGCGGGAAATCATGAACGCCCCGCTCTGGCTTAAATAGACAAGGTTTGTCTTTCGAGCTGTGATTCGGGGAAGCTTGTATTCGGGGACAAACATGGTGTTGTATTTCCCGGGCATGGAGTAGATGCCGAGACAGTTGCCGCCATTAACCACAGGGGTGAGTTTTCCTGCCTTCCGGCTTTCTTCAATAAGTTTCTTTACTTTTTCTTCCAACTCCTGGGTTCCCTTTTTCTCTCCGATACCTCCGGCGATGATGATGGCGGACTGTGCCTTTTCGTGCTTGATGAGTTCCTCTATCACTTCATAAATCTGCTCGGCTCCGACCGAAACGATGAACAAATCCACAGTCTTTGGTAAATCCGCAATGGCCGGCACGCAGGCGCAACCTTCCATCTCTTTGAGACCGGGTTTGACGACATAGACATTCCAGTTTGGAAAACCCTCCTTGAGGATGTTGTTGAGGATGATGTGCCCGACATTCATCTTTTCTGAAACACCGATAATCCCGATGCTGCGGGGTTTGAGGAGATACTGGATGTTCCAGAATTGGCGCATCTTGATCTCTTGATGATTCCTGGAAAAGCGGCACATCCCATCCAGAGCGATGAGTTCTTTGTCCTGAACGACAAAGGGATTGACTTCCATCTCTTCGATGACATAGGAATGGCCAGCTTCATACGGCGAGTAATGGGCTCCTAGTTGCTGAAAGCGAAGGTAAGTCTCAACCAGCTCTTCCTTTGTGATCAAGGCTTTCTTGCCGCGAACTTTGCCCACCAGTTTATCGTAAACGGCAAGAGGCTCGAGAATGCGCAGAATGTCTTTCCTTTGCAGGATTAGCGCAGACCCGATGGAGATGGCTTGGCCTTCCTTTATCCTTTCGTTGAGATACTCAATCTCCACGCCTCCCACACCCATGGTGACGATGGGTCCGAACTCCCTTGCATTCCTGAGCCCCATGAGGAGCTCGGTCCCAAATCCTGTTTTGTCATAATCCACCATCTCGCAGATGAGAAAGCCCTTGATTTCTTCCTTAATCTCTTCAAGCGAAAGAGCTTTCTTCATCCCGGACTGGGGAAACTTTTTCATCCATTCCTGAAACTTTTGGGGAACGGTTGCCCGCATTTTCTGGCAGGTCTGGTTTATAGCCTCCTCATCCCGCTCGACAAACTGGACCCCTCCGACATCTGTCTTGTGGACGATCACAGGGGCGATAACTTTTACCGCGAGAAATTCACTTGTGAAACAGCTTAAGTCTTTTTTGCTGACCTTCTGGCCCTTCTTGATGAAAAGGCATTTGGGCGTCTTAATTCCAGCCTCACCCAATATCTCGTAAACTTCATGTTCCAGGAGAAAATTCCGGCCTTCGGATTGAGCACAGCCAAAAATTTTATTTATCTTCTCAAAATTGATCTCCATTCTCTCCTCCACGATCTATCAATCTACGCCGCTCTTCTTATTCGAACAACTTGTTTCAACAAAGAAGACTACAGAATATTAGCCTCCTCACGGCTAAAAATATTGTACATTTTCATCAAAAATCTTTAAACAGCTTTTCGATACCATGGCTAACCTGAAGGACAGAGCAATAAAAAAATAATGAAGTGAAGTCTTGGCATCCATATGGTGGCTAAATTCTGCTTCTTCTATTCAATTATCAGAAAATTTTATTTTTTCTTGCAGCCTCATACCCCAGTTCGAAAGCTCTCAAATTGGTTTCGATGATTTTTTCTCCCCTGGCCTGGAATAAAACACGGATAAACTCTAGCAGATTCTCTCTCTTCAGCACAAGAAAGGGAGAGGCAGCGCCCAGCATGACAATATTCTGTGCTTTGGAGGAACCAGCCTCCCTGGCCAGCTTCTCTGAATCGACAATCACACATCTCTCGACACCCTTTATCTCGTCCAGAATCTCGCCAATGTCAGGATAATCCGGGATGTTGATGTAAGGAGAGCTGCTTGTAACCACAATCCCTTCCGGGGAGAGATAATCAAAATAGCGCAGGGTCTCGAGCGGCTCAACGCTCAGGATCATATCCGCTTCTCCCCGGGGAATAAGGTCGCTGTGAATCTCCTCGCCGGATAGCCGGAGATGAGACTGGACAGCTCCGCCCCGCTGGGCCATGCCGTGGACTTCAGCCTGTTTAAAAATAAGACCTTCTTTCAAGGCTGCGTTGTCGATGACAAAAGCTATGGACAGAATCCCCTGCCCGCCTACTCCAGCCAGAATAATATCCTGCTTCATTGCTCTGAGCTTCTCTTTCTCTTTCGCACTTCCTGAATACACTCCCTGCGAGCGATGATCACAGAAAGGCCTCGATAATCGAGTTCCTCTTTGATGGTTTGGACATTCTTCTCCAGATTCCTTGGAAGAGGCTCGATGACCCGGATATGCTCTGTAGCCACTCCCAATCCCTCAACCATTTTGACCATTTTCTCGCCCGTGGCAAAAGTGGGCTGTCCTCCAGTCATGGCCACAACAGCGTTATCGAGGATGATGACCGTCATGTCCGTGTTTGTTTCAGCGGCATCAAGAAGAGGGGTCAGGCCCGAATGGGCGAAAGTCGAATCGCCGATAACAGCGACCGAGGGATGGACTCCTGCTTCTGCGCCTCCTTTGGCCATGCCGATGCTGGCTCCCATGCAGACGCAGCTGCTGATGGCATTATAAGGCGGAAGAGCGCCAAGGGTGTAGCATCCGATGTCGCTGAACACATTGGCCTGCGGATAGGATTCCAAAGCCTTGTTCAGGGCCCGATAAGTATCAGCATGGGGACATCCCTGGCAGAGCTGAGCAGGCCTGGCCGCAAGCTTGAATTTACCTAGTTGGCGCTTCTCCAGCGGTTTCATGTTCAAGGCTTGACGGACGATCTCAGGCGAAAGCTCTCCGGTCAGAGGCAGGTGACCGCTCAACTTTCCTCTGATTTCCTTTGCCTTGATGCCGAAGAGCCCTTGAATTCTCTGCTCGATGAACGGATATCCTTCTTCCACAACCAGAACTTCATCCACATGACTGACGAGCATTGAAATCAGCGCTTCAGGGAGAGGATAGGTTGATATCTTGAGAATCGATGGAAGCTTCTTTTCATTTTTATAATTCTCGAGAACATAGTTGTAAGCAATCCCGGCAGCGATGACGCCGAACGAGCGGTTGTTTTTTTTGACCCGAAGTGAATTGAATTCCGACTCATTCGATTTTCTAACCAGCTCTTCCTGTTTTTCGACAAGGATCTTAAAGCGGCGCCTGGCATTGCCAGGGAGAAGAGTCCAGTCCTTCCCTACTCCGTAGCTGAGCAGGTTTTCTTTGCGCGGCTGCCGGGGCTCGATACGGGAGCGGCTGTGAGAGAGGCGGGTGACCAGCCGGATCATGACCGGAATTCCGAGGTTTTCCGAAACATCGAAAGCGGCCCGGGTCATATCGTAAGCTTCCTGGTGGTTCGAGGGCTCGAAACAGAATATCTGGCTAAATTGGGCATAGAAACGGCTGTCCTGTTCGTTCTGGGAGCTGTGCATGCTGGGATCATCGGCGACAACGACAATTAATCCTCCGTTGGCGCCGGTGATAGCCGAGTTCATGAACGGATCGGCCGCCACATTCAAGCCCACATGCTTCATCGCAACCAGAGCCCGCTTTCCGGCAAAAGAAACGCCAAGAGCTTCCTCATAGGCAACCTTTTCATTGACAGACCATGAGGCTTTGAACGTCTTTTGCCGCTCAGAAGCCTTTATCAAAAATTCCATGACCTCGGAAGCGGGAGTTCCTGGATAGGAATAGGCTCCGGAGAGGCCGGCATGGACAGCCCCCAGGGCTACAGCTTCATCACCCAGTAAGATTTCATATTTCATCTCTGGTTCCTTAAAACTTTTGTTAATAAATTTTGGCCTTTGCAGTCCGTCTATCTTTGAATCAACAAGTTTTTCTTTTAAGAATGAGGCTTTTTAACGATAGGAGACTTACCGTCTAAAATACAACCTCTTCAAATGGCTGTCAAGAAAAAGGGGACTGTCCCCTTTTTCTTAATGATCAGTTGATATCGCAGTAGACGCTGGAATCAAAATTATATTCAGAGCTCTCGACATGAAGCCGAATCTGATTCCTTCCCCTGGAGTAGTAGGTATGATGGATGGGAACGGTGACTGTTTTCCTTTCCCTGAACCAGACTGTGAGCTCATCCCGTTTGACCTCATGACTCAGCCCTCCCGCGATCACTGTGATCACATAGTTAGCGTTCTCAGAAACCCGCTTGTACCGGACGGGGCCTTTGACCGTGGTTGTGAAAACGAGGTTCACCACATCGCCAAAAGAGTAGGAGGGCCGGTCGGTCTTTATCTCCTCCAGCAGAATTCCTGATGTGCACAAGCGGCTGAAATCCCTTTCAGGGTCGGTGTAAACCTTATTCTCTCCTCTGACAATGATGTGAATCCCGTAATGACTGTCAGGCGGGACAAAAGCTGTTTTATGTGTCGACCAGCTATTCACCCCGCATTTCCGATTATAAACATAGTGCAGCGTATACCATCCGTACTCTTCCGCGGAGCAGGCCACAGGAAAAGCAAAAGTCTGCCGGCTCGTGTTAGGCGGGACACGAAGACCGCCCACCCCTCTGACATGGGCATCAAAGAGGTTGATCTGCAGCTTGATGTAGTCAGGCACATTGACCACTGTGCCGCGCACCTCGCATTGCGCAAGCTTGTAGGTTGGAGTTAGTTTTTTTTGTTTTAGCTGCCCATAGGCGACGCAGATTAAGGCAATCGCAATTCCTCCCAGGATAAAAATCATTAGTTTGAGCCTAATTCTTCTCATTTTGTCCCTCTCAAGATGGGCTTATCTTATAAATTTTAAGATAGACTGTCAATTTATTGCAAAAAAGTTTTCCGTAAAAAAACGAAAAGGGGCCTGTATGTCCTCTTTTTATTTTTTTCACATCGGCGAAGGCCAGTGGAAGAAAAAACCGTTTGAAGGCTGAGCGGGCATGGTTCTTCGCCCGTAGGGCGAAGAGAGCGAAGCCTGAAACCGAGCAGCTTTTGGCTGGCTGGGGCAAAAGCTGCGTGTTTTTGAAACCACTGGTCTGAGCCTTTTTGGCATTTGCAATCGCAGAGTGCTTTTTTTATAATAGCCCCAAAAAATGCTGAGCTATTGGCCGGAAGGGATAATTAATGGCGAACCATAACATCGGAATCATCGGAGCAGGGCCGGTCGGAAGCATCATGGCCGCCTACCTTGCCCGAAACGGGGAGAATGTTGTTCTGGTCGATATCAAGAAAGAATTAATCTCAGCCATAGCCGAAAAAGGAATCACCGTCACTGGAATTAGAGATAACTTCACAGTTCCTGTTAAAGGCACGGGTTATTTTGCAGCCAGTCTGAATCGCTTTGATGTCGACTTGATCTTCATTGCGGTCAAATTCAATTTTCTCGAGACACTCCTCGAAGAGCTTAAATTGATTTTCAAGCCCGGCCAGAAAATAGTTCTCCTCCAGAACGGGATAGATAACGAAGACAGAGCTGCCGAGAAATTCAGCCGGCACGATATCTTAAGGTTTGTCATCAACTATGCCGGGATGATCGTCGAGCCGGGCAAAGTCAGGATGTCCTTTTTCAATCCTCCCAACTATGTTGGAGTCCTCACGGCTAAAAACAAAACTTTCGCCCGAAAAATCGCCGCTCTCATCACCGATGCCGGGCTGGAAACCGTATTTGTTCCTGACATCAAAAAGTACGAATGGAAAAAAACAATCCTCAACGCGGCCCTCATGCCGGTCTGCGCCACAACAGGCCTGACCATGAAAGAAGCGATGGCCGGTGAAGATACCCGCTTTCTCTGCGAACAGATACTCCTGGAGTGCATCCAGGTGGCAAAAAAAGTGGGGTATGAATACGAAAGAAATTTTTTTGAGAGCTGCCTGGCTTACCTGGGAAATGCCGGCAACCACAAGCCCTCAACCTCCATCGATCTGGAAGCCGGAAATCCGATTGAGTACATCTTCCAACCCATCATCGACTACGGCAAAAAAACAGGCCTCCCTACGCCTTATCTTGAATCATTAACCAAAGTTATCCGGACTCTGGAGAAGCAGAAGCGGAAGTTGAAATCTTAAAGGGGATAAATTTCTCAAGATCTATTTTTCCACAGGATAAAAACGGGATGAAATTTTGTTTTATAAGCTGTGGTTGGCTTATATCTTTTTAGGCTACGAATGGAGATAGGATTCTAAATTAATTTCTTTGTCTGACTTTTTAGCAAGGAGGTGAAAGGATGACATTATCCAGCTTTAAAAATATGTTGAGAAGCGTCAATTGGCGGTTGGCCTTTATTGTCTTATTTTCTTTAGTTTCTTTTTCAGGCCTGTCTTTTGCGCAATATGGCTATTTGCTCTCTGACGACTCCCTGTGCAGCATCTGGTGGGCGGAAGGAGCTTACAAAATCATGAAGGACAACCCTCTGCCTGAAGAGAAAGGAGAACGAGTCAATCTCTTCTGCGCCATCAACGAGTATGAGCCTTTCCAGCTGGTTCTTCTTCCAAAAAAGAGGATGGACAAGGTTAGAATAGAGAGCAGCGCCTTCTACAATGTCTCAGGATATAGAATCATGCCCGAAGATATTTCAATCTGCCACGTGGAATATGTCACTGTTCTCACTCCCACTGACCAGTATGGAAGCCCGGGGGAATGGCCAGACCCCCTCCCGCCTTACGACGGACCCTTCACAGCCTTTGCTGGAGAAAACCATCCCCTCTGGATCACTGTCCGCGTTCCTTTGGATGCAAATCCCGGAATTTATGATGGAATGATTATCTTAACATTCGGAACCTGGAAAAAGGAAATCCCTGTCCGGGTGAATGTCTGGAATTTTGCTTTGCCTGAGGAGACACACATCCGCTCCTCCTTTGGCCTCAACACCAGTTACATCAAAACCTACCATAATCTCGAGACTAAAGAAGAATTGGAAAAAGTCTATGACCTGTACCTCGAAAACTTCAGAAAGCACCGCATCTGTCCCACCTCGCCGCTTGACCTCTATCCGATGAAGGCGAACGTTTCTGGCGTCTACTGGGAAGGCGGCGAGTTCGTCTCAGATGTGGTACATGGGGGCCAGAGGGCTTTAAAAATCAAAGATGACGATGTTTCAGCCAATGTTGAAGCAAGATACAAGGAAAAAATCCCTGTCCAGCCCAATGTCTCTTACAGGCTCACCTGGTTTGCAAGAACCGAAAATGAGAATCAGGAATACACTGTCCTGGCCTCAGGCTACAATGCTGAAGGCGAATTTCTGCCGGCGCAGAATAAATTGCGAATTTATAAGGGATCGGCGGACTGGAAACAGGAAACCCTTGAAATAGAAGGGTTCTCCCCGGAAGTCAGAGAAGTCAGTCTTCATTTCTTTCCGACGTTCAGGGATGAGATTGGAACGCGAGAAGGCACAGCCTATTTCGATGACATCGTCTTCAGCCCCTCCACGATTGAAGAGAATCTCCTTCAGGGTGGCGACTTCGAGATGGACATCGCCGCAATGTCGGTCAAGGTCGATTTCTCTGAATTCGACAGAGGAGCGAAAAGATACCTGGATGAATTCAGGTTTAACTCCTTTAACCTCCCGCTTCAAGGCCTGGGAAGCGGCACGTTCTACAGAAGCGAAGAAGGAATTTTTGCCGGATTCCACCAGGGCACTCCGGAATACGACAAGCTGCTCGGCGATTATCTGCGCCAGGTCGAGGAGCATCTTGGAGAAAATGGCTGGCTCGGCAAGGAGTACATTTACTGGTTCGACGAGCCAGACCCGAAGGATTATCCCTTTGTCCGGAAAGGAATGGAGAATATCCGGAAAGCTGCTCCCTGCCTAACCCGGTTCATCACCGAGCACAAGCCCGGTCCGGACATCATGGATGTGACGGAAACGAGCTGCACCATATTCCATCAGGTTGACCCGAAAATCGTTGCCGATTTGGTTAAAAAAGGAAGAGAGTTCTGGTCCTACCTCTGCACAGGGCCCAAAGGCCCCTGGGTGACGCTTTTTGTCGACCATCCCGCAGTCAATCTTCGCATCTGGCTCTGGATGTCCTATAAGTATCAGTTGAAGGGCATTCTCATCTGGAGCGCGAACTACTGGACGAGCGGCACGGTCTTTCCCAGAGGAATGCTCCAGAATCCATGGCAGGACCCGATGTCGTATACGGTGGGATACGGAACACCTTTCGGCCAGGTCAATAACTGGGGAAACGGGGATGGTCGCTTTCTCTATCCGCCCAATCGCGAGCCGAATCAAGATAAGAAAAAATACTTAGCCGGGCCGATTAATTCTGTGCGCTGGGAGATCCTCCGGGAAGGCATAGAGGATTATGAATATCTGTGGCTTCTTGAAAACAGCATAAAAAAAGCAAAGCGAGGCCAGAAAGACCTCGTCGAAAAAGCTCGCCAAATGCTCAGTATCCCTGAATCTCTATTCAAGAACGGGCAGGACTATACCAAAGATCCCAAAGCTTTGCTGGAATACCGGACAAAGATCGCCCAGCTCCTGGAAAAGCTGTTGAGTTAAAAATGTGTGCGTCTGATATGAGGCTCTCATATCAACCTTTAAAAAAGTAAACCTATTTGACGGTATTTTCGTATTAAACTTAAAATACATGAATCAGGCAGTTAAAAGGAGGTATGAAATTGAAAAAAAAATGGATTTCGGTCTTCAGTGTGAGTCTGATTTTATTTTTGTTTTTCGGAGGGCTAGCTTTTCCCAGCGACCAGCCTGAAAAGACCTTACCCAAAGCTCAAACAGTGCAGGAAAACCCCATCACGGCCATGACCAATGCCATGGCCGACCGGCTGGGCAAGAACCTCAACATCAAGCATGTTGTCGGAGACCCGATCAAAGTCGGCAAAGTGACCGTCATCCCGATTATCATGATCGACATTGGCTACGGAGGAGGCGGCGGAGGCCAAATGGGCGCTAACCAGCCTGTTGGCAGCGGTTTCTACATGAGTGGAGAAGCAAGGCCTCTGGGGTTCATTGTCATCAGCAAAACGGGAATCAAATTCTTGAGCGCGGGAAAAGTTCCCAAGAAGTAAGGGGGAGAAATGAGAATGAAATATTTTGCTATTATTTTTTTGGCTTTGCTACTGGTTTTTTCCGGGCAGCTGTGGGCTCAGGCAAAGTCTCCGGTTGAGGAGTCTTTGAAAAGCTTTGACAATCTGGTTTCCAACTTGAAGGTGAGCTCGATCATCGGTGAACCTATCCGTTCTGGAGATGCTTTCATCATCCCTTTTTCCAAGATCTCATTTGGCTTAGGTGCAGGCGGGGCGATGATGGGCTTTGGCGGTGGCATGGGAGGAAAAGCTATCCCTCTGGGCTTGCTTATCATCGAAGGAGAAGAAGCAAGAGTTGAGCTCTTTCCTGAGGAAGAGAAAAAGCCCTCTTTTCTTCAGCAAATGCTTCCTGTTCTCATGGAAATGCTGCCCAAGATGATGGGAGGAAAATCTCCGTTTGCCCTTAAGCCTCCGGCCAAGGGTGAAGCTCCAGCCATGCCAGGAAAGCCTGGAGAGGAAATAACCCTTGATCAAGCCAAAAAGCTGTTCGAAGAAAAAAAGTATCAGGAGGCCCTGGGAGTCGTCGATGCCCTCATCGCTAAAGATCCCAACAACGCTGAGTTTCACGCCTGGAAGGGCAACATCATGGGAAGTCTTGCCCAAGGAAACCCGATGGACATGATGAAATACGGCACGGGAGCCATGCAGGAGTTCGATAAGGCTCTGGAGCTTGACGCTGAAAACGTGTCCGGTCATTTCGGACGAGGTGTAGGGCGCTTGATGGCTCCTCAGGGATTTGGGGGAGACTTAGACGGCGCTATCCAGGATTTTGAATTTGCCTCTGCCAAGGGCGCTTTCCCTGAGGCTTATTATTATCTTGGTGTTGCTTACCAGAAGAAGGGCCTGAAGGATAAAGCCAGGGAAGCTTTCAAAAAAGCCCTGGCCATGAAGCCGGATTATGCGGAAGCGGCAAAAGCTTTGTCTGAATTTAAATAAAAAAAAGGATAGTTGAGAAAAAGGAACTTGAAGAGGTCAGACATTAAGCTCCATCTTGGCCAAGACGTCTTTAAACCTCGGGTCGGTTAATATCGTGGGGGAAAAGATTTCAGCATAGATGTGGACGAAAGGCATCAAGCTATCGCGCTCATCGTAGGCCTTGTCTAGGAATTCGAAGGCCAGATCAAGTTTTCCCAGGGCCCCGGCCAGAAAGGCGATGCATGTGGCCGAGAGATTTTTGATCTTATTCTTGTTTTCGATCATCTCCTCGAGAATCAGCTCCGCCTTTTCGCGATCCCCCTTTCCGAGATAGACCAGCCCGATATTCGCCTCCACCCATCCCGGAAAGACGACCAATTTCTTCCCCTTCTCAAAGGTATCCAGGGCATCGTCCAGAAGTCCTTTCCGAGCATAGGCCACACCCGCATGAAAATAGGCCAAACCGAGGTTCGGATCAATCTCCAGAGCCTTGACAAATTCCTGGAGTGCCTCGTCGGGCTTCCCCACGGACCAATGAAGACCGATCGACCAGGCATAATAGATCGGCATTAGAGGATCCAACTCCAGGGACTTTTTGATTTCCCGGATCGCCTCGTCAAACCGCCTTCGATTTACGCAGAACCAACCCCGCATTCCGTGCGAGAAGGCGTCACCAGGATTAAGCGCGAGCACTCGGTCGTAACTCCGGCCAGCGGCTTCCCAATCCCACTCAAACCAGAACGCCACCGCGGCGGCGACGGCGTGAGCTTCAGCCAGGTCTTGATCAAGGGACAGGGCTTTCTGGAGCGCGGCTTTAGCTTTCGGCAACATCTCATTCGGGGGGGCTAAGTTCAAAATGCCCATGCCGGAAAAGAGACTGGCCATTCCCGCGTGGCCCAGGCCAAAATTCGGGTCCTTGTCGATCGCGGCCTGGAAAAAATTCAGAGCCTTGCCATAGGAATCGGGACTCGGCCTGGCGACGAAATAGAGCCCCTTGAGATAGAGGCTATAGGCTTCCGGATCATCAGTCGATCGCCTTTGGAGGGCCGTCCTCTCTCCGGCCAAAAGTTTAACCTTCAGGTTGTCGACGATGGCCGCAGTGATCTCGTCCTGGATGGCGAAGATGTCGTCCATGTCCCGATCGTAGCGTTCCGACCAGAGATGGAAGCCGTCTTCGACGTTGATGAGCTGGGCGGTAACACGCAGCCTGTTTCCGGCTTTCCGGACGCTCCCCTCGAGCACGGCCTTGACGTCGAGCTTCCGGCCGATCTCCCTTATGTCGAGGTTCATGCCTTTAAGGACAAAGGCCGAAGTGCGGGCCACGACCCGCAGCCCCTGAATGTGGGCCAGGGCGTTGATCAGTTCTTCCGCGATCCCTTCAGCGAAATACTCCTGGTCTTTCTCCGGGCTCATATCGGTGAAGGGAAGGACGGCAACAGAGGGGGCGACTTTTGGGACGGCAACGGATGAGATGGAAGCGAATTCATTGAGGTTGATCGCCTTTAGTTCGGTGATCAGGGCGGTGGCATCCGGATAGCGGTCGAGAGGGTTTTTCTTGAGACATCTCTCCAGGATCTTTACGACCCCGGCAGCAATATCGTCTCGCAAGGCGGTGATGGGTTGGGGATCGCCATGGACGATAGCCTGTAAAATCGCTTGCTCGTGTCCCCCTTGGAACGGGCCTTGCCCAGCCAGCATCTCATAAAGCAGGCAGCCAAATGACCAGATGTCGGTGCGATGGTCCACCTTCATGCCAAGCGCCTGCTCGGGCGACATATAGGCGACAGTGCCCATCACCACGGCCGTTCGCGTCAGGTCGCTTGCACTCTCCAGCCGGGCCAGCCCGAAATCCATGATCTTGGCCTGGCCTTTGGCGGTGAGCATGACGTTAGCCGGTTTGATATCTCTGTGGATGATTCCTTTTCGATGCGCTTCCTCGAGCGCCTCCGCAACCTGAACGGCGATCTCCAAGGCCTCATCGACTTTTAACGGTCCCCGGGCAATGCATTCTTTGAGACTTTTTCCGTCAATATAGGCCATTGCGATATACATCTGGCCGTCGTGCTCCTCGACTTCATGGACCGTGCAGATGTTGGGATGGTCCAGGGCGGCGGCGGCCTGGGCCTCGCGGACGAACCGCTCTTTCGCCTCAGGAAACCGCGAAAGTTCGAAAAGCAGAAGCTTTAAAGCGACCGGACGCTTGAGCTTCGTGTCCTCGGCCTTGAACACCACCCCCATTCCGCCCCGGCCGATCTCGCCTCCGATCCTGTACTTATTCGCAAAGAGGGCCCCTTTTTTTAACGCGGGGACCGGCGGGGATAGAGTTTTTGTCAAAGAGGCCAGGTCTTGTCCCTCTGGGCCGAGGATGGCTCCGCAGCTGCCACAAAACCGGGAGATATCGGGATTATCAGAATGACACCGGGGACACTTCATCTGAGACTATGCCCTTTTCTTAGCAATAATAAATCGGTCAAGAATAAAACGCAACATCAATCTTCACTGCTTTTGGTAAGAAGCGGAGACATCCCACGCCTCTATTGGTCGCCCACAGCGGCACGCGTTCTGGTACCACATAATTTCAGCGTTGCAGCTTGGGCAGGCTCATTAGAATATAGGAAATTCCTTTTCTCAAGCGATGTACGATTATGAACCTTTGCCTCGATTTTCCCATTCAATCATCGTCGGGAAGTATAGATCTCGACAAAAAAAGATTTCAAAGACGGGTTAGGGGGCACAGGGTATTGCCACATTGCCATCCGAGGTGCCAGAGGAGCCACAAATTACCCTGACCTCTTGTCCCGAGCAAAAAGAAGATCATGAAAAATATTCAGCTTAACTCTCATCAGCCCTGTCTGAAATTAAACACATTTTGAATTTACTCGCGAAGAAGCGTTTTAAATGTCAGTCAGTCAGCAGCTAAAATTTTCTAAATTCAACTTCAAATGTTTTTGTAGCATAGCTTCTTCCAGGCTTCTCGTTCGTGGAACATGTCCTCCATGGCTAAGCCGAGTTCCTGCAGGAGATAAAGGATGCCTTCATATCCGACATACGGCAGCGGAAGATACCTGAAGGCGTTGAAATAATAACTGCTTCCGATAGCGTGATGGGCAATACCCATGCCTTCGATCAAAGTCTTCTCTATCCTTGAGCCCAGGACAAAATCAACCTCAGATTCTCTGACAGCTCTGGCAAATTCAACATAGGCCGGATTGATGAGGATCTTGGGAGACATCCCATCTTTTTCCATGGCCTCAATCAATTTTTTGGCTCCGTCGACGGCTTCTTTCGTCGCGGCCTGCAAGGCGATAACTTCTGGATAGATGGCCATGTCATAATAAAGGCATCTGGCCATTGAAGCGACAAAGTGAGCGCGGCCGATAAGGGCAGCCCGCTTCTGGAGCATCAGGTTAGACTGCCAGGTGTAGGAATAATTGAACCCGAGAATGCTCTTGACTTTTTTGCTCGCCTCTTGAAGAACTTTCTGGGCTTGATCCGATTTGCCAAATTTATCTGCCAAAGCATAATACCATTCCTCAGTGTTGACCAGCCCGTAGGGCAAAGGAAGGTCTGCTCCAAAATTCGCCACTCCAAGCTTTTCTGTCTCTTTGGCAAAGAGAGGCAAATCCTCGTTCGTCAACATCAGGTTCAGTTGCGCCGCGCCGAAATTCTCGATGTCCTCAATTTTTGTATTTCGGGTTAAGACGCAATTGACGCTTATTCCTAATCTGTTCAATAAATCTTTTATCCCCTCAAAATCGAACAGCCAGTTCTGCGAAGCCAGGAGATAAGGTGCGATGATATTGACGCTGTCAGGTTTCTTGGCCACACCGGGTTTGGCGAATTTTGTCAGCAAGGCTCTATAGGCCAGGTCATAGCCTGCGATATCCCATCCCTTGAATCCAGGCGCATCGACAGCAATGGACGGAATACCCGTTTCTTTTTCGAACATCTTAGCCGCACCTGTCATATCATCGCCTGTGATTGCTGTCGAATCGGTGTTGACAATGGCCAGAAGAGTTGGCTTTCTTTTTGTGTGCTCGGATTCTAACCTGATAAACTTCAACAACTGTCTGAGCTTGTCCATACTTGTGCCCATAACCAGGTTGTCTTCGGTTATACCGCTCGGTCTCATGGCGGAATATGTCCCCATGGGAGCCTGATCGGTGCGAATATGGGTGGCGATTGTGTAACACCCTGCCGGACCGTGATAGGCTAACTCAACTCCTTCTATACCTGAAAGAGCCAAGACCGACCCAAACATCGCACTCGGCTGATATTGGTCTGTCCATATATGCGGTGTATATGCTCTCATTTGTCCCTCCCTCCTTATTCTCCAGAAATGCCTTTTTTGCCCCTGGTTTTATCCACGGGTTCAGGAACAGGCCATTTTCCCAGTATCCGGCTGTAGAGCGTCCACTTGCCTTCTCTTTTTGCGCCTTTGATGGCCAGAATAACATCCCTCAAAAGGGCTTTTGTCCCGGAGAATAAAATGGACCTTTGACAGACATTCCGGCGTCTTCGAAAGTGGATCGAGGATTGAACCTGAGCAATATTGGATGCATCCCATCTGGGAGCTTTCGTATACCAGCCCAGGTCACCGTAGAGATGGAGTATTTCAGTATCTTTAACTCCCAGCCAGTCTGCAACCTCGATTGGCGAGAGTTTTATGGCGTGCGGCGCAGGCCACCATAAGAATTTGGGGTTGAACGGCTTTCCTGCTGCGGAGGTCGTTAAATAATACTCGACTCCCTCTCGCCGGCCGAGTATCTCGGAGGGCCCGATGTTGAAAAATATGATTTTCTCAGGGTCAACTCCAAGCTCCTGGAGCATGCGGGCATATCCCATCTGCCGGTTGACCGAAGTCATGGAAATGGCAGAGTCCATAAGCACGGTCTTATCCTTGACAAGCTTCTTGGCCTCCTGCCACAGTGGCTCAATTCCCTCTTTCTCCCAGCGAGCGTCGATGTAGTCCTGTGCTTCCTTTTCCTTGCCGAAGAATTTAGCAAAAGCCATGATGTAGTTCGTGATGGCTTCCCTCCCCAGAGGATAGACATGCGGAGAGTAAGGTGTGCCAAATCTCTTTTTCATTTCTTCGCATATGGGATAGGCAAGCATCGGACAGTTGACGATGTTAAACTCGGCCTCGGGCGCGCGGCGAATATCGGCCAGGGAAGATTGGGGAACAATGACATGCAACTTCAACCCCAGCGCGTTGAGGATGCTGCTGATCTCATCATAAGTAGATGGGAAATTGGGCTTAAAGCCTTCCCTTTCGGAGATATAAGTTCCCCTGTAATCTCCGATCACGTTAACCGCCCCTTTTATTTTTTGCTTGGGCTCTTGCATCAGCGCAGTCCAGTACCCTCCTGTCGCCAGCCTCATCATGTCTCCTTCATCAATCGCTTTGAAGCCCGGCAAATCCAAATAGACGACTTCTTGCGCATACTTGAGTTCAGGTTTCACGTCTCCGATGATCTCTTCGATAGGCTCGCCGATCATCCCCGGACCGCAGGTTGGTGCGACAAATATTATTTCAGGCTTGTGCAGTTCATCGACATCCAGAAGGGTCTTCTTCAATTTCTCCGGCGCGCCGAGAATATTGTCTCTTTCGTTGAGATCGGTGCTCGTGACAAAAGTAAAGGGATTTCCCCAGTAATAATTACCTCCGCCGCCAACATACAAGACGAAGAAATGTCGAACAGCCGTGACACAGGACTGAGCTCCATGGATGACTATAACAGAGTTCCTGACACCTCCAGCGACAGTAATGGCATAATAAATAGGGCACCAGAGCCCGCTTCCGTATCCCGGAATAACCTTGTCCCACCACTCGGTGGCGCTTGTATCCGCGCATTTCTCGATAATATCTTTGAATGTCACGATCTCAAACTTTTTCTGGCTCTTCATGATGAGATAATCTTTAGCAATCTCCCAGTTCTCCCGGGTCCTGTCTATTCTCTCCCATGGCATTAATTTCTCGCTCATAGTTCCTCCCTTTTATTTAATATTCGTTCTATTTCTTAAGATACATCTTGACAGTTTCCATAATCTCGTCCATCCCGGAAAGCGGAGTGGGTGTGTAAGTGTACTTATTTTCAAGCACCTTCTTGGCCAATCCGCGATAGACCTCTGACTGGTCAGAATCAGGAAATGCTTCTAAGACAGTTTTGCCCATGGACTCAGCCTCTTGAACCTTGAGGGATCTCGGCACGTGGGCGATGACAGGGACCCCAACTTTTCTGGCGAATTCTTCGACTATTTCCTTCTCGTGAGGCACGTTCCTCTGATTATCGATCAAGCCTGACACGCCGACATCTATCCCCTCACTGATTATTCTGTTGACAGCCTTCAGAATCTCATTGGTGATGTAAAGGGTCAGCGGCTCACCGCAAACGACGACATAAATCTCTTTGGCGCTTCCCCCTCTCATTGGCTGAGAAAAGCCTCCGCAGACAATATCACCCAAAACATCGTAGATGGCAAAGGTGATGCCAAACCTCTGCAAAACATTAAACTCTTCCAAGAGCTGAACCGCAACCAGAACTCCCCTGCCAGCACAGCCGATCCCGGGTCTCGGTCCACCGGATTCGCAGCAAACAACATCGTTGTACCCTTTAAAAATGACTTTATCCAGGATTTCCTCTGTCATTTCCAGCGGTTCTTCAGTCTCGGCATCGACCATCTTCAGCTGCTCCAGAATTGTGGGCATAATCCCGCCGCAGAGAAGAGCGACAGAGTCTCTCTTCGGGTCGCACCCGACCTGTATCACCTTTTCGCCAAGTTTTGATAAGGCCACACTCAGATGAGAAGAGGTGATGGATTTGCCGATTCCTGCCTTGCCATAGATGGCAATTCTCCTTGGAGTTTCTTTGGCAATCTCTTTCTTTTCAGCCATGATACCTCCTTTTTAGGCAAACACCTGATACTTTCTCAAAAGGCCGAGTATAACCCCTATACTCTCCTTAGGGTCCATCGGCTTGGGATAAACACCTCTTGGCTCCATGACCATATCAGCCAGCTTCAGGAACTCTGAAGTAACATCCGAATCCGGAAAATACTGAATGACTGTGCCCTTCGACGTCTCTGCTTCCGGAATCAAATCAGAGCGTGGAATATGAGCGATGACGGGCACACCTATCAATCTGCTATATTCTTCCACCAACTCTTTCTCGTTGGGTACCCCTCTCATATTATTGATAAAACCACCTACTTTCACTTCCACACCCTTCAGTTCATTCATAATCTTGACCGCATAGCAAATGTTGTTCATGGAGTAAAGAGACATCAATTCTCCGCTGGTCACGATGTAAACCTCACTCGCATATCCTTTTCTCATCGGTTGGGCAAAACCACCGCAAACGACATCAGCGATAACATCATAGACCATGAAGTCCACACCATGCTTCTCGTACAACCGGTACTTCTGCAAAAGATTCAGTGCAAGGAGTACCCCTCTGCCGGCACAGCCTTGTGCAGGCTCAGGCCCTCCAGTCTCAGCACAGACAATGCCTTTGTAGCCTGTTTGCACACACTCTGAAATCGGCTGCTCACGACTGCCCTTCATCCTGACCTGGTTGAGGATGGTGGGTTCGCACATCTTCCCCAGGATAAAATAAGTCGAATCCGATTTTGGCGAGCATCCGACCTGCATAACTTTTCTCCCTTTCTCTGCCAGAGCGACCGAAAGATTGCTGGCAACTGTTGATTTTCCGACTCCTCCTTTTCCATAGATGGAGATTTGTCTCATCTCCGTCATTTCATCCTCCTTTCATCCTGTTGATAGCAATCCGGCAGCATCAGCGCGACACTGCCTGCATCCCCGGAATTGAGGAATAAATGATTCACACTGATTCTGGATATTAAAAAGCTCAAGGTCAGAGGGAGCTCTTTTAGCAGCGAATTCTCCCTGAGGGATTAATTTCATGATGTTCATGATCTGCGCTCCCTCATTAGCTGCTGTTCGAGCGACTTTGACCAAATGCTGGTCGTTGATACCCGGAATGAGGACAGAATTCACTTTGACTTTAATGCCCTTCTGTGCGGCAGCTCTCAATCCACGAAGCTGGTTAGCTGATAAAACATGAAAGGCTTCTTGCCCGAAAAGAATTTTCTTCTCGTATCTAATCCAACTGTAGATTTGCTCGCCGATATCGCTCTCGACAGCATTGAGAGTGATGGTCAAATGGTTCACTCCTGCCTCAAGAAGAAGATCCAGAGAATAAGGGAGAAGAAGACCGTTAGTACTGAGACATTTGATGAGATGAGGGAATTCCCGATGGACCAGACTCAAAGTTTCGAAAGTAGCTGGATTGGCTAAGGCATCGCCAGGGCCAGCAACAGCCACAACACTAATTCTTGGTTCCTGAGCTAAAATATCTCTGACTCTTTGGACCGCTTCCTGCGGCTTGATGATCCGGCTTGTCACGCCAGGTCTATTCTCGTTGGCGCAATCATGCTTTCTGACACAGTATTTGCATTTGATGTTGCATCTGGGAGCGACAGGAAGATGGATCCGACCCGCGTGATGATAGGCCCCGATGTCCCCAAAACAGGGATGGCCATGAACTCTTTGGCCGCACGGTTTCCGGTATCGATCCATTTATTTTATTTCCTTTTCGAGTGGAATCATGTTCAGCATGTTGAATCCCATGGATTTGAAGTAGGAAATTAAGTTCCCTTCATGCCAGTCCACCAGGGTCCTGACTTTTTTGACGTTCTTTTTCTGGAAATGGCTGAGCAGAGTTTCCCCCAGCTTGTGTCCAGCTCCTCTTCCCTGGTATTCAGGGTCAACTCCCAGGACTTTTATCCAGCCTGTTTTCTCTCCGCGGCCGAACTCCCAGAGCCTGATCTCGGCGAAAATAAAACCGACAAGCTTTCCGTCGATTTCAGCGCCAAGGTTCATCAGAGGATCGCCATGCTGGAGGTGGTAAGTGGCTGTTTCCCTTAGATATTGCATCCTCTCAGAGCTCTCTATGTTCTGCTCCTTTTCTATTTTCTCCTCGATCCGCAGAATGTCATCGAGGTCATCCATACCCAGCAGCCTGATAGTTATGGCTGAAGAGACATCTTTCCAGAGTTTGGTGCGTCCGATTTTGTGATAATGAATCTTTCCCTCAGCACGGAGAATCTCCAGGTACTTAGCTACGGTATGACGGGTTAAACCCACTTTTTCTGCCAATTCCTCCATCTGGAGGCCTGAGGGAGAAGCTTTGAGAGCCTTTAGGAGCTGAGCCTGCAATGGTTCTTCTGCTTTCATGGCAACCAATATTGGTTACCACGAAAATAATAAAAAGAAGACTCGTTGTCAAGGAATTTTTTTTGCCCTTAAGCTGGACTTCTAAATGTACTGGCCGCCGTCGACTTTGATGACCTCGCCGGTGATATGTCTGGCTTTTTCACTGGCCAGGAAGGTGACGAGGTGGGCAACATCCTCCGGCAGGCCGATACGATTGAGGACCGCCTCCTCAGCCGCCTTTTTCTTGAATTCCTCGGGCAAATCCTTGTACATGGCCGTCTCAATCATTCCTGGAGCCACGGCATTGACGTTCACGTTGAATTTTCCAAGTTCTCTGGCCAAAGCTTTGGTCAAGCCTATTGCGCCGGCCTTAGCCGCAGAATAATTCGTCTGGCCGAACTTCCCCCTGATTCCGTTTATGGAGGTGATGTTGATGATCTTCCCTGAATTCTGCTCCTTATAGAGGGGAGCGACAGCCCTGATGAAATTGAAAGTTCCTTTAAGGTCGACGTTGATCACAGCATCCCATTGTTCTTCGGTCATCTTCCAGATCACTCCATCCCAGTTCATCCCGGCGTTGTTGACCAGGATGTCGATGCGGCCGAACTCCTCCAAGATGTCTTTGACCAGCTTCTGGACAGCCTCAAAAGCGGAGACATCAATCTTGTATTCTTTTCCTTTGCGGCCCATGGTTTTGATCTGGTCGACAACCGCCTTTGCCTCAGCCTCGTGCTTACGATAAGTCAAGCCCACATCAGCGCCGTTACGGGCCAGGTCCAAAGAAATAGCCGTGCCGATGCCCATGCTTCCACCGGTGACAAGGGCAATTTTTCCTTCCAAATCCATCTTATTCCTCCTTAATTCTTATTTGATCAGCCTTCTCTTCATCGACTTTATGCCAATATAGAAAGCGATCATCTCCAGAACAAGAATGACCAAAAAATTCCATATCAATCCGGTATTATACTCGCCCGAATATAACGCGCGCGAAATATTGACGGCATGAGTCAGGGGCATAAACTTGGATAAGATTTTCATCCATTCCGGGAATTTGTCCAAGGGGAAAAAAACGCCGGAAAAGAAAAGCATGGGCATGATGATGAGCTCGGTGTAATAATTGAAGAAGTCAAAATTCGGAGAAAAGGAGGTCACGATCATCGCCAGCGACCCAAAAAGGATGCCGATAAAGACCATGAGCAGAAGAAGAAGTATTAGGCTGAGAATCGAGACGGGGAAAACACCCATGACGACGGCAACAATCATCATCAGCGTTCCGCTGACCATTCCTCTGAACGTTCCCCAGGCGATATCGCCGGCAACAGCATCTTCAACGGAAACAGGGGTAGCGATCAGGGAATCATAGAGCTTTTCATGGATTATTTTGACGAACGTTCCATAAAGGCATTCGAACGTCGAGGAAAGCATGACAGACGCGACAAGAACGCCCGGGACGAGAAAATAGAGATATGGCTTCCCGCCGAAGTAGCCAATATAAGCCCCCATGCCGATCCCGAAGGTGATCAGATAGAACAGAGGCTCGATCAGGCTCACCAGAAACGTCGGGACGACAAACCTCTTGTAGGAAACGAGATTCCTGAGGAAAACATAATAAATCCTGTAAGAGAGGTTCATTCGATCAGGCTCCTGCCCGTTAGCTTCAAGAAGACGTCCTCGAGCGTCGCCGGCCTGGTCAAATAATTGTGGAGGTCGAGCTCAACCAATCTCCTCATCAAGCCCTGCCCGTCGCGGCAGTAAAAATAGAGCGTGTCTCCCACCCGCTCGTGTCCACACGAAAACGAGGCGAGATGCCCGATAATCTTCTTGTCTTCTTCTTTCGGGATCCTGACTTCAACGACTTCGCGTCCGATCTCTTCCTCCACCAGCTTCGACGGCACTCCCCCTTTCAAGATCTTGGCCTTATGCATAATTACGATCCGGTCGCAGAGCTGCTGAGCCTCTTCCATATATTGCGTCGTCAGGATCAGCGTCACGCCCTGGCTCTTCAACTTGCGGAGCCTCTCCCAGATCAGATGGCGCGCCTGAGGGTCAAGGCCAGTTGTCGGCTCGTCGGCGACAATCAGCTTGGGATGATTCAGCAGGGCCCTGGCGATGAGAAGCCTTCGCTTCATGCCGGTCGAGAGGGTATCGATTTTGTTATTCCGCTTTTGTTCGAGCTCGACGAATTTCAGAAGCTCCGCAATCCTTTTCTTCGCTTCGCGCTTCTGGATATCGAAAAACTTGGCGAAAATGATGAGGTTCTCGTATACGGTGAGATCGGTGTCCAGGGCGATTTCCTGGGGAATGACGCCTGTCATCATCTTCAAGGCCCTGTTGTTGATGTCGGCCGGCAGGCCGTTGACGGTGAGGGTGCCTGAGGTGACAGGAGAAACGCAGTGGATCATCTTGACGGTCGAAGTTTTGCCGGCGCCATTTGGCCCCAGAAAACCGAAGCATTCCCCTTCCCGAATCTCAAACGAGATCCTGTCCACCGCAGTCAGCGAACCGTATTTTTTGGACAGGTCCTTGGCCAAGACAAAAGTACTCATGGATTTATAAGCTCAAGATTATACAACGTTCTGGCCACGCCCGCCAGCTTTACTGCGGCGATTTGTGAAGGGTTTTGCATCTGTTTACGGATACAATGCGCAAAAAGGACCCGCAATTCTTCCGGAAGGCGGCAGACCATTGGATTCCTTTGCTCAAAGAGGAAATTGAGGCCTATCGCTGTTTTGAAGGTAAGGCAAAAGCCGTACGACAGTGAGGTCAAAAAAAGGATAAACAACGAACCATCACGGCAATTGGCTAAGCCATTGATAGGCCGGTGCAATGAGAATGTTTTGGCCGTTATTAGAGATCAATTTATAGCCTTCATGTTCCAAGAGGAGCTGAACGGCGGGAATCTTCAAAGCTGTTTGAAACTTCTTCAAGGCGGGCGACGGCTTTGTTTCTGAGATTTTTGCCTCTACAAGCAAAAAAGGCCTTCCTTCGTTGGCTATCAGAAAGTCTACTTCCTGCTTCTCTTTGTTCCTGATGAAATGCAAGGAGAATTTTCCAAATCCAAGATCATTCCACTGTGTGACTCCCCGCCAGAGTTCGGCGGCCACCATATTTTCGAATCGACGGGATTCGTCTTCCACTCGTGGGGTGTCCCAGAGATAAATCTTACGTTCTTTCTGAATCGCCCTGGAGATTTTTTTTGTCCAGGGATAAACACTGAAAACCAAAAAGAACAACT
>CAZJYC010000039.1:0-23945 GCA_964550165.1 uncultured Eubacteriales bacterium | reverse complement strand
GGTGGTGGGTGGGAGGGTCTTTGGCGAGGAGGGATGGAAACCAGCACTTTTAGAGCTGGGTTTTATCATCATATGCCTTCACGGAAAAATGATTCTTCCTCATTTTCTGCGCCCAAAGGCCATATGCCCCCTCGTCACCTTTTGAGGTGAACGGAAAAAGATAAAATTCATCATGAAATCCACCTTGAAAGGCTATTGCGCCTTTGGTCTATTGACATTATTTTAATAGCGAAATTTGTTTTGAGGATGAAGAGGGCCTAACCAAGGGCCAAGAAATAAAAAAGGGAGCAGGCCAAGAAAGGAGGACCCCTCTCCAGGCCCTCTTCGCCACCCATTCCAAAAGGGGAAACAAAAAATATCGCTTAGCTCTTCTTCAGGAGGCAAACAGATTCCTGGTCGAAAAATTGGGTTCGCTGGTGAGGTTAACGCCCAGCCTTTTCAACCCAGCCTCATCCCCTGGCGTGGGAATGTGAGTCAGATGAACTTCACAGCCCTCCAGCTCCTTTAACCTTTTCAGGGCAAGCTGTGCGGCAGGATTTGTTGTGGCGCTGATGCTGATGCTGATCAGGGTCTCTTCCAGATCCAGGCTGATGGATTTCGACCGCAGGATATTCTCTTTGAGGTTCGATATCGACTCGATGATGTTCGGTGACAGAAGATGAATCTCATCGGGGATTCCCGCCAATTTTTTTAAGGTGTTCAGGACAAGGCTGGACACAGCGTGAAGAAGAGGTGAGTTTTTTCCGGTCACAATCGTCCCATCCCTCAACTCGACGGCAGCCCCGCAAAAAATCCCCTTGTTTCCTTTTTTCTGTTCTTTTGCTTCCTGAGCCGCAAGTCTTGCCGGTTCGACCACTCTCCGGTCCTCTGGCTTGAGATTCAGCTCTTCCATCAGAAGTTCCGCCCTCTGAACAGTATCCCTCTCCACAAACCCCATGGCATGCTCGCAGGAATACCGAAAATACCGGCGGATAATCTCCTGTTTGGCGGCTTCGATCACGGCTTCCGGATCGACGATACCAGAGCTTGCTCGATTCACTCCCATATCTGTCGGAGACTTGTAGACGGATTCCGTACCTGTCACCCTCTCCAAAATCCGCCTTAAAACGGGGAAAATCTCGACATCACGGTTATAGTTTAAGGCTGTCTTGCCGTAGGCCTCCAGATGAAAAGGGTCGATGAGGTTAAAATCTCCGATGTCCGCCGTGGCCGCTTCATAGGCCGCGTTGACCGGATGCTTTAAAGGCAAATCCCAGATGGGGAAAGTCTCGAATTTGGCGTATCCGGATTTCACGCCCCGTTTATGATCGTGATAGAGCTGAGAGAGGCAGGTCGCCAGTTTGCCGCTCCCCGGACCCGGGCCTGTGACGATGATCAGGGGTTTTTCCGTGGCGATGTATTCATTAGCTCCGTAGCCGTCTTCGCTGACGATAACGTCGATGTCTGTGGGATATCCCTTTGTGTAACTATGGGTATAGACTTTTATATTCTGCCTCTCGAGCCTGTTCTTGAAAATCCTGGCTGCCGGCTGGTCCGCAAAACGGGTAATGACCACCCCGAGAATATCAAGGCCCCAGTCCCTCAAATCGTCAATCAGCTTGAGCGCATCGACGTCGTAAGTGATGCCAAAATCAGCTCTCAGCTTTTTCCTTTCGATATCGCCGGCATAAATGCACAGCAAAATATCGGCTTTATCCTTGAGCTGGCTGAGGAGTCTCATTTTGACGTTGGGATCAAACCCGGGCAAGACCCGGGCCGCATGATAATCAAAAAGAAGCTTCCCGCCGAATTCAAGGTAAAGCCTGTTGTTGAACAGCTTCATTTTTTCCAGGATGGCTGAAGTCTGATCTCTCAAATATTTCTCATTATCAAAGCCGATCTTTGCAGCCATCTTTTGACTTCCTCCGCTCGTTTGTGGCCAAAAAGCTCATCGCACCCGGGCAAAAACGGGACGATCCATCCCTTGATGACCAATCCCCTCTTGCTTACCATAAAGCGCAGGAAGCCTTCAATAAAAATTTAAAAACTCCAATCGTTCGACTCTCCTTCTTGGAGGATATTTTCAACGCCAAAACTTTTGTTCAAGAAGGCGAGTTAGCAAGAAAATTTCTCTTATCTCTTTAAATATCAATCTCTTAGACATATTCCTTGCATAAAGAATTATCTTGTTTCCTGCGCGCCGATTCTCCTCGCACTTTCATGTCCGAAGTTTAACTTTGCTCTGGATAAAGGCCGATCTCAATGAAAAGGTGAGAGAAAATCGCCCTTTCAGGTGAGAAAATCCGGAAAAAGTCATTCCCAAAATCATCCCAAAAGGCTATTTACTTTAAGTAACAACTTTTATTAAAGTTATAGCGATTGAGCAGATAAATTTAGATGGTACTTATAACATAATACATAGGCGTTAGAAATTTATAATGTTGACTAATTCTTTACTAACTCATTATAATGACTGCAATTAGTATGGAATGAGGAAAGCTTCATGAAAAAGTCAGTTGTAAAAATATTGATTTGGCTCACAACTCTCGCCTTATTCTCCTGTGCAAGCCAAAAGAGCGTCCAGCTCATAAATCTGGTGACAAAGGAAAAGCCTTCCGAAACTGAGCTTATCCTGACCACGACCAAGCCTGTCGAGTACAAGGAGACGAAGGTTGAAAACCCTCCTTCCCTGATCATAAGCTTCCCTAACAACAAAATTTTTAGCAGTGAAAAAGACGAGCTGGCCATCAACAAGGGACCGATCAAAAAAATAAGAACCGAGTATTTTCAAAAAGAGAATAAAGGGCAGCGCCGATTGAATCTTATCATCGTCGAACTGAGCCAAGAAATACCCTATGAGATTACGGATAGCGGTAGCTCAATCATCATAAAACTGGAAAATCCTGAGCTGCCTCAAATCACACCGGAAAAATCCGAACCCGAGACTCAAGCCAGAAGCGATGTCCAAAAAATCGAACCGGGCTACCTTATCGGCCCCGAGGATATCCTTCATATCGAGGTCTGGAAACATCCCGATATCTCTGGAGATGTCGCGGTCAATTATAGGGGTGAGATTCTGCTTCCTCCTTTAAGAAAGATAGGCGTTATGGGGTTGACGGTTTCTCAATTAGAGGAGAAACTGACAGAAGCTCTTTTGAGATATCTGATCGATCCCATAGTCTTCGTTTCGGTGAAGGAATATAACAGCCAGCGGGTGATCGCCTTAGGGGAAACGACAACCGGAATGTATACCCTGAAAAGAAGGACGAATCTCGTCCAATTTTTAGGACAGACCGGCGGAATCACAGAAAAAGCGGACCCGTTCCATGTCAAATTAATCAAAAAAGACGGAAGAATCTTTACCTACAACCTCAATCAGCTGATTAACGACCCTCAAAAAAGTGAGGAGGCGCTTGTTGCCGGAGGGGATACCGTTTACGTCCCGCCCTTGGAACTCAATAAGGTCTATATTCTTGGTGAAGTCAAAGAACCCAAATCCATCAACATCAAAGGAAAGCTAACCCTGGTCGAGGCGATCACCGAGGCCAGAGGCTACACGGAGAACGCCGTGAAAAGGAGCATTATGGTCATTCGCGGAGAGCTGGGTTCCCAGAAAGCCATCCGGGTGAACCTGAGCGCGATTCTTAAAAAAGGGGATATAGGCCAGAATATTGAGCTTGAGCCTGGAGACATCGTCTATGTGCCCAAGACCTTTGTCGCCGATATCGAGCGCTTTCTGCGAAACATCACACCTCTTGTCACCTGGTATTTTTGGTATTTGAGATAATAACAGTAAAGGAATAAAAAATGCCCAAACTGGAGATGAATCTGATCGATTATCTGCGAGTGATTCGCAAGAGAAAAAGAATCATCATTCTCTCTTTTCTCCTGGTTCTTGCCTCCACAATTTATTACACCCGCAGGCAGACTCCCATCTACAGCACAAGCTGCAAAGTCAGGATTGAACAACGCAAATCTGTGGCCGAAATCTTGACCGAATTGGTCACCTGGTCTCCTGGCGACGAGATGACCTCCCAGGCCAACTACATAAAAAGCTACGAAGTTATGGAGAAGGTTGCAGAAAAACTGAAATACATCAATTCAGAGATGGATGACGCCACCCGGATGGCAACGGTCAAAGGACTTAGCGGCCTCATCTCAACAGAACAAGTCCAGCAGACCAATGTGATTGCGGTCAACGCGGTTTCCAGCAACCGCCAACAGGCGGCGAATCTGGCCAACACCGTAGCTGAAGTTTATAAAGAAGTTCATTTCGAAAACAAGAAAAAAGAAGCCTCCCAGCTTAAAAATTTTGTCAAAGAACAATTGGATAGCTACCTCGATGAGCTTCAGCGGAATGAAAATGCGCTTCAGGCCTTCCGGCAGGAAAATCCCTTGATCGTGGAGAGAGATATCACCAGCGGACCGCCTGTTCAGACCGACCAGCGCATCTCAAGCCTCAAGCAAGAAATTGTCAGGCTGGAGCTGGAGCTTATTACCCTGAAAAGCAAATACACGGATGAACATCCTGACGTCATCACCTTGAACCGGAAATTGGGCAAGGCAAAGAATGACTTGACCGAAGCCATCCATCAGCTTTCAGCCGAACAGAGCGAAATTTCGACCAAGGAAATCAAGCTCGCCCAGCTAAAACGCAACGTCAATGTCGCCGAGGACTTATACATGATGTTCAGGAAAAAATACGATGAGGCCCGTATTCTGGAGGCTGAGAAAGTTGAGGATGTGACCGTCATTGAGCGCGCATCTGTTCCCTCGGGTCCGATAAAGCCAAATTACAGCTTCAATATCTTGATTGGGCTTTTCAGCGGATTGTTGATCGGTCTCATCATGGCCTTCGTCACGGAAAGCCTGGATACGACCATCGGCCGGATCGATGACATAGAAGGGTTGATCAAAGTCCCCGTCTTAGGAATCATTCCCAGCACTTCGCTGGAAAAGGGAAGAAAAATTTTCAGATTCCGTTTTCCGAGAAGAGAAAAGACTCCAGAAAAAAACCAGCTCCACGAACGCTTGGTGGTGCTGTTCGAACCGACATCCGTCGCGGCCGAAGCCTACAGAACGCTGCGCACGAATTTAGACCTGACAGGTCTTAAAAAAGCCAGAAAGTGTATTGTGATCACCAGCTCTGCCCCCCAGGAAGGAAAGACACAGACTCTATGCAATTTAGCCTTAGCCATGGCTCAAGCTGGACAGAAGGTTCTCATCGTCGGCTCTGATTTCAGAAAGCCGATGATCTATAAAGTATTCGGCCTTCCCAAAAGTCCCGGCTTGACTGAGGTTTTGATAGGGAGCATTTCCTGGAAAAAGGCTGTCAACACGGCAACCGACATGTTGCTGGGTGGCGAACTGGAATACGAGCGGATATTGAGAACTCAAGGCATAGAAAACCTCCATATCCTGACCAGTGGCGGACGAACACCCAATCCAGCCGAATTGCTTAATTTTCCCGAGATGGACTCTTTGATCCAGGAATTAAAACAGAATTATGATGTCATTCTGTTTGATAGTCCCCCTGTTCTTCCTGTCACGGATTCGGCAATTTTAGGAGCCAAGACTGATGGCGTCATTTTGGTTTATCAGGCAGGAAAGATTTCACGGTATGCGCTGCTCCGCTCCAAAATCCAGCTGGAAAATGTCAAGGTTAAAATACTGGGAGTTGTGATCAATAACCTCAAGGCTGAGTTTATCGAGGATGTCACTCCCTACCAGCGATATCGCTACTACGGTTATCAGGGGGAAAAAGAGAGTCGAAAATAGAAAATATGCCCCGCTCGACAGGCCTGAATTCAGAACTCCAAACATCAAATCCGGATAGTCGTTTTGATTCTTTCTCGTCCAGGACGCATTTTCCAGCAGTTACTTTCAGAAATAAAAGACGAATATGCGCATCAACGTAAACTGGCAAGACCCAAGACTCCTGACGGTGATCATTGCCCTCATCATCTTTGCTGTCGGCATTTATACGGGTCAAATTGTCACCCAATTTTCCTATCAAGTCCCTCTAGCATTATTCTTAACCGTCCTGATTGTCCTCGTCACTCTGGTGAATACGGATGCCGGGCTGGCAATTTTGATCTTCTCCATGCTCTTCTCCCCTGAAATCATCACCGGCGCGCTCCCGGGAAGAGACATCGTCATCCGCTTTGACGATATCTTGCTGGCAGTCATCACCTTCACCTGGCTGGCAAAGACAGCTGTCAATAAAGGATTGGCTCTTTTTGTTAAAACTCCGCTCAACAACCCCATAGCTCTCTACATCCTCATCTGCCTGATTGCCACCCTGAAAGGCATTGCCCAAGGATTTGTAGATCCTGCCAGAGGATTTTTTTATGTTTTGCGATACATCGAATATTTTTTGCTTTTTATTTTAGTTGTCAACCACATCCACAGCCGGAAGCAGATAAAATTCTTCCTTGGCGCGTTTTTTATCACCTGCACACTCGTCTCTTTCTACGGCCTATTCCAAATCCCGGGCGGCGCAAGAGTCAGCGCTCCCTTTGAGGGCAAAATCGGTGAACCCAACACCTTTGGAGGATATTTGCTTTTTATCCTCTGCCTGGCCGTAGGAATAGCTTTGCAGAATGTTTCCCAGAGGCTGAAAGCGGCTCTGGTTGGTCTCTCTGCTTTAATCATTTTTCCCTTTCTCTACACTCTTTCCCGCGCTTCCTACGTCGCCATCATCTTCTCCTTTATCGCCTTGATCATCTTCAGCAAGAGAAAGGCTGTCTTGATTACAGCCGTGGCGTCGGTTGCCGTTCTTGTCCTTGTCCTGCGGCCGGAAGCTGTCCTCTCCAGGGTAGAATACACATTTCATGAAAAAGAAGCTCGCTTGGTCAGACTCGGAAACACCTACCTTGACCAGTCGTCTTCGGCAAGGATTCAGAGCTGGGGAGATTGCTACCGGGCCTGGAAGAAAAATCCGATTTTAGGCCGGGGAATTACAGGAATCGGGTTTATCGATGGCCAGTATATCCGCACCCTGCCCGAGCTGGGTGTAGTCGGTTTCTTTGCCTTTCTCTGGCTTTTGTGGTCAATTTATAAGCATTCGTATGAAATCTATCGAAAAGTGGATGATGAACTCTACAAAGGCCTGACCCTCGGCTTTATCGCCGGCTTTGTTGGATTAGCCATCCACGCTCTCACGGCCAATACTTTTATCATCATCCGGATCATGGAACCCTTCTGGTTCATAGCGGCCATGGTCATCATGCTCCCAAAACTTGAGGAAGCCGAACCGGCGATAACCGCTTGATTCAAAGAAAAAGGCTGAAAACAATTCATCGCTGAATTCAGAAATGGCATTAGGAAGGTCGCGCAAGGTTATAAAAAATACCATCTTCAACAATATCGGCTATTTCTGGCAACTCCTGATCAGCCTGCTTCTCACTCCTTATATCATCCATAAACTGGGCGTCGAGCAATACGGGATATGGGTCCTTTTAGAGGTCATCGTGACTTACCTTGGCCTCCTGGACCTCACCGGCATCGGAGGGGCTTTTGTCAAATATATTGCAGAATATCATGCCAAGGAAGATTTTGATAACTGTAGTCATGTGATCAATCTTGGTTGGGTTTACTACACTGCCTTCTGGATAATCATCGTTCTTCTCGCTTTTCTATTCAAAGACCCTCTCCTCCATCTTTTTAAATTCTCCAAAGATTTATACAGCCTAGCTTCTTTTGCCTTTATCGGCGTCCTTCTCATTTCCTTTGTCAGAGGTTCGTTTGGAGTGTTCAGGTCTGTGCTTTTAGGGCTTCAGAGAATGGACATCACCAACCTGGTCGCCATGTTCGCCTCTTTTGTCTATGCTGCCGGTATCGTCGTTTTTTTATCCTTGGGTTTTGGACTTAAAGGGTTGGTATTCAGCGGACTCATTGTGGCTATTCTGACAAGTGCCCTGCAGACCTTCCTGGCCTATAAAATTTTCCCTCAAATGAAATTCAGGCCATTTTCTCTTAAAAAGGATATCTTTAGAAGAACACTGAGCTATGGGTTTAATATCAGGATGGCCACCATTTCAGAATTGATCAACATGAACGTGGACAAAATCCTTTTGGGTTATTTCTTGAATGCCAAATTGGTCGGTTTTTATGACCTTGGAGCAAAAATAGCCAGAATCGCTCGTTCCTTTCCTGAGCAGCTTCTGCCAGCAATCTTACCCGCATCCTCCGAACTCCATGCCCTCGAAGATAAAAATAACCTGCAAAAGCTGTATCATCGCGGCTCAAAATACCTTTGTCTCCTTACTTTTCCCGTAGCATTTTTTATTGTGCCTAACGCTTCCTTAATCATGATTCTATGGCTGGGACAAACTGGCTTTAACAGGTCAGCCCTTGCCCTCCAGATATTAAGCATCGGTTATGTTTTCATGCTGCTGGTGAGCATGGGAAGGCTGATTGCTCGCGGTATGGGAATCCCCCAGTATGAGATGCGCTCTTCTCTCTTGATCGTGATCATGAATATTGTCTTGAGTGTCGTTTTGATCATGAAATTTGGCTTTGTCGGGGCACTGTGGGGAACGACCATTTCCGGGACCCTGGGCTCCTTGTATTTTATCCGTTCCTTTCACCGCCGGACTAAAGAATCCATCGTCCTGATTTTAAGAAAAATATACGCCCCGCCTTTCATTTTCTGCATAATTTCTCTCCTGGCCTCTCTGCTTGTACATACCCTGGTTATAATGCTGCTGCACTTCGCTCCGGCAAACAGAATAGAAGCCTTCTACTATCTATGCATCAACGGCGCAGTCTTTTTGACGGTTTATGTTTTCAGTCTGCTTCAAAGCGGATACATCGACAAATATGATAAAGAGATATTATCAGGCTCTTTGGAGCTGATTAAGGCCAGTTTAAAGCGGAAAAAATGAAGATTCTTTTTTCCAGCTACCACAACCCTCATTTCTTGACCATCAGCGAGTATATCGAAAAAGCAATAATAAGATTAAGGCATTCTTTAATCTCCTTCGAGGACCGGGCGTTCATCATTCCTGGCAGAATAAGGCAAGGCGTTAAAGCTCTGCAAGAGTGGGACCTCAAGAGGCTCAATCATAAAATGACCTCCCTTGCCGTTCAAAAAAAGCCAGACTTCTGTCTTGTGGCCGGCGGTCAGCGCCTTTTGCCGGAAACAGTCGAAAGAATTCGTAAGATGAGAATCAAAACAGCGCTCTGGACTGTGGACATTCCCTCAGATTTTCAGCCCATACTCGATGCCGCCCGTTATTATGATTTTATCTTCTGCGGAGGCACAGAAGCCCAAGAAATCTTGGAAAAAACAGGAATTCCAGCCCACTTCCTTCCATTTGCCTGCGATCCGGAAATCCATAGAAAAGCAGAGCTGACTCCGGAGGAGAAGAGAGAATGGGGCAGCGATGTCACTTTTGTCGGCTCTTTTTATCCGAATCGGGCTCAGATTCTTGAGAAAATAAGCGATTTTGACCTTAAAGTCTGGGGACCGGGATGGAACAAACTGGCTCCCGCATCCACGCTCCAAAAATTCGCTAAAGACAGAGGCTTAAGGCCAGAAGAATGGACAAAGATTCTGAGCAGCAGCAAAATCACCCTCGCCATTCATTATCAGGACGAAAAAATCCCCTGCTATCAGGCCAGCCCTAAGGTCTACGAGACCCTTGCCTGCCGGGCTTTCCTCCTGGTCGACGCTCAAAAAGATGTCCAGACTCTTTTCGAAGACGGGAAGCATCTGGTCATCTTTAAAAATCTTGAAGACTTAAGAGAAAAAATCGATTATTATCTTCATCATAAAGAAGAGAGAGAGCGTATTGCCAGCCTGGGCTATGAGGAAGTTATTCAAAAGCATACTTATATCCACCGAGTCAGGCAAATCCTCTCCGTTTGCGAGTTAGAGGATAACGGAAAGAAGAAATAATAAGCAGGCAATGGCAAAATCCAGAATTCTCCAATTGGTGGAAGACCTGAAGGTCGGCGGCGCAGAACGGGTAATTGCTGAGATGGCCAAGGGCCTGGATAGAGAAAAATTTGCGGTGTGCGTCTGGTGCCTTGCCAGAGGCGGCGAGATCGCTGACGAGCTCGAAGAAAGCGGCATACAGACTAAAATATTGGACATTCAGAACTATCACAACCCGATCCAAGCCATAAAGTTTGTCCGGCTTTTGAGAAAAGAAGGCCCGGATATCATCCACTGCCACGGCTATTTCGCTTCTGTCATCGGAAGGATCGCCGCGAAATTGTCCGGAGTTCCCGCCCTCATCAGCCATGTTCACAGCACGTACTGGAACTACAGAAAAAGGCACATTCTTATGGAAAGAATTTTGAGTTTTCTGACACATAAAATCGTATGCTGCTCAGAAGCCGTAAAAAAATTTGTGACAGAATGCGAAGGAATCAAACCCTCTAAGGTCATGGTCATCTATAACGGCGTGGATGAAGAGAAATTTTTCCTGCGAAAAAATAGCTCTTCTCTTAAAACACAGCTCGGGATCCATCCTGAGGATTCCGTGGTGGGCACCATTTCATCCCTGGCGCCTCACAAAGGGCAGGCTGACCTCATCCGGGCCGCTCCTGCGGTGTTCGAGTCTTTTCCTCATGTTAGAATTTTAATTGTGGGCGACGGAATGTTACGCGAAAAACTGGAAAATTTGACTCGAGATTTAAAAATTCAGGACAGAGTGATTTTTGCGGGGACAAGGACAGACGCGGCGCAACTTCTTTCCCTGATGGATGTTTTCGTCCTCCCCTCATCGTCCAGGGAAGGATTGGGATTAGCGATTATCGAAGCCATGGCTTGCGAAAAGCCTGTGGTTGCCACAGCGGTTGGCGGCATTCCTGAAGTCGTCCTGAACGGCGAGACGGGTTTCTTGGTGCCTCCTCGAAATCCGGACGCCCTTGCCCGGGCGATCGGTGAACTTCTGCATAATCCCCAAAAGGCAAAAGAGATGGGAAGGAGGGGAAGGATGAGGTTCGAAGAAAAATTCACCAGAAAAAAAATGATCTCGGAAATTGAGGCTCTCTATCAGTCCTTGATCGCACAGCCAAAAATGACCCATGATGAGACGCTATAATCTCTTCTTCACCTCTCTTTCCGGCCAGATGGTCGGCGGAGGACAGAGAAGCCTCCTCCTGCTTCTTCAAAGGCTGAACAGAAAGAGATTCACTCCTTACCTTGCCTGTCCTTCCGAAGGAAATTTTAAACAAACTGCGGAAAGACTCGGCATCAAGACTGTTCTAATCAAAACGGGCCGCCTGAGAGGTCCGAAATTTTTTGCCGCGCTTTCATCGGTATGGAAATTTATAAGGTTTATCAGGGATAAAAAAATCGATTTGGTTCATACCGATTCTCCCCGCCAGACTTTCTGCGCCGGGATAGCTGCCCGATTGACCGGAAAACCTCTCATCTGGCATCTCCGCGTCAGCGACCCCGAGAAAAAAATCTTCGATAAGCTTTTGTTGAGCCTGGCCACAAAGGTCATCGCAGTCTCCAACGCGGCCAGGAAGAGATTGGAACGGTTCGCACCTCAGCCCGAAAAAATTGCCGTCATCCCCAATGGCGTTGACCTCAAAGAGTTCGGACCTCATCTCGACGATAAAAAATTCAGGTGTCAATCTGGAATCGAAGACGATTGCCTTTTAATCGGAACGATAGGTCAAATCCTCCCTCGAAAGGGGCAGGAGATTCTGCTCAAAGCCGCTGCCGATGTGGCCAGAGCCATTCCCCAAATCAAGTTCGTCATTGTCGGGGACGGGAATGAGAACTACAGGAAAAAGCTCCAGGCCTTGAGCCAAGAGTTAGGGGTAGAAGAGAAAGTCCTCTTCACCGGATATCGAGAAGACGTTCCTCAGATTTTAGGAAGCCTTGATATTTTTGTCCTGGGCTCGACGGATCTGGAAGGATTTTCCAGGGTTATCCTGGAAGCCATGGCCTCTTCCAAACCCGTCATCGCCACCGAATTGGGCGGCAATCCAGAAGCCGTGGAGGACGGGATAACCGGGATGCTCGTCCCTCCCGGCGATTCCGAGCGGCTGGCTGAGGCAATCCTGGATCTGGCCCAGGATGAAAAAAAACGGAAAAGAATGGGAACGGCCGCCAGGGAAAGGGTGGAGAAGCTTTTCAGCATCGAACGCAACGTCGCTTTGACAGAAAAACTTTATGAGGAGCTGCTTTGCCGGGATTCGTCAACTGCAACCTCTGCGGACTGAACAGGACAAAAGTGGTTCAGGTGGCCGAAGAGCCCTTTAAAGTGGTCCGCTGCGAAAACTGCGGGCTTGTCTACACCAATCCCCAGCCTGACAGGCAGTCCATCGAGGAACATTACCGGGAAGACTATTACAGAGAGTGGCTGGAAAAGCAGATGAAGAGAAGGATTCCCATGTGGGCAGGGAGATTGAAAGCTCTGGTGAAATACAAAGCCAGCGGCAGGCTGCTGGATGTGGGCTTTGGGGAAGGGACTTTCTTGAGGCTCGCCAGAGAGAAAGGCTTCGACGTTCACGGGACAGAGATCTCAGAGTACGCCTGTAAACATGTGCGAGAGTCCTTGAAAATCGAGGTTTTTCGAGGCGAGCTGGAAGAGGCGCGTTTTCCGGCTGAAAGCTTCGATGTCGTCACGCTCTGGCATAGCCTGGAGCATCTTCCTGACCCAAAGTCTTCCCTGAAAGAAGTCCACAGAATATTGCGCAGGGATGGCCTGCTCGTTGCCGCCACGCCCAATTTGAGGAACTTCATCACCCGAATCCTGTATCTTCTGGCGAAGCGGCGAAAGCTCATGCTCTTCTCCGCCCAGGCCAAGGAGCTTCACCTCTTCCATTTTTCCGCCAAGACTCTGACCGCGATGCTCAGGGAAACGGGATTTAAAGTGATAAAAATAGACCTGGACCTGGCTCAGATAGAGCTTTCCAAAAAGATTGTGGACTGTCTCACTCTTATTGTCCATGCCCTGACAGGGAAGAACTTTGGGGAGGCCATGAAAGCCTATGCCGTTAAGGTTTAAAAAAATAGGCAAATCCGTGGTGATGAAGAAACGCGAGCTGTTTTTTCTTCTCCTTTCCCTGCTGACTTTCCGGATGAGAAAAAGAATATTCGACCGGAATAAGGTCAAAAAAGTCCTGGTTATTGCCCTTAACAGGCTGGGCGATGCCGTTGTCTCCATCCCCGCCTTCCGGGCGATCAAGGAAAGCCTGCCTCAAAGTGAAGTCACTGTCCTTTCGAATTCTTATGTCAGGGATATTCTGGATAGAGTAGATTTTATCGATAGAATCGTGGCTTATGAGAAACGAGGAACGTTTCTGGAAAAGGCGAGGCTTGCCAGAAAGTTAGCCGGCCATCGGTTTGACCTCGCCGTAGATTTAACCTGCGATTACACTTTCGGCAATGCTTTAGTGTGTTTCTTAAGCGGAGCCCGCTACAGGGTTGGGTACGGCACATCCGGGCGGGGATTTCTCTTTCATAAGCCTGTCAAGCATAAAAAAAAACCTCTCCATGCCGTTGAGGAAATCCTGGATATCGTCAGAAGCGTGGGACTGGACATCGCCAGCAAGAGCTTGAGAATTTCAGCCTCCAGAGAAGCCCGGGAAGCGATAAAAAAATTCTTGGAAGGTCAAAATATCGAGCACGGGGACCTGCTCATCGGCATTCATCCTGGAGGGTACTATCCGACTCAAAAATGGCCAGCAGAAAGGTTCGCTCAGGTTGGAAAGGCCCTGATGGAGAAATTCGGGGCAAAAATTGTCTTGATAGGAGGCCCGGGAGAGGAGAAATGGATCGGTCAGGTCAAAACGGTGATGAAAAACAATTGTTCAATTTTCCTGAATCAGCCGGTCAAAAACCTTCTTGCTCTTATCCAATCCTGCCAGCTCTTGCTCTGCAACAACTCCGGGCCTCTTCACCTGGCCGTCGCCCTGGGGACTCCGACCGTGTCCACCATGGGCCCGACTCTTCCTGAGAAATGGGGGCCCTATGAGGAGGGGCATATTGTCCTGCGCAAGGATTTAGCCTGCATGCCCTGCAACGACGCCAGCTGCCGGTTAAAGACCCATGACTGCCTGAGACTGATTACAGCCGAAGAAATGCTCCGCGCGGCAGAAAAGCTCCTCTCAAAATTTTTAAAAAAAGGCTGAGATTATGGCGCAGCTTGAATCATTTAAGCCCGAGAAAATCCTGATTGTCATGATGGGCGGTATCGGCAACATGATTTTCTTAACGCCTGCGCTCCGAGCCCTGCGCAAGGCCTGTCCTTCCTCAAAAATTCACTTTCTTTTGGGTCCTTACGGCGCGGAAAAGGTTTTGGAAGGAAGTCCTTTGATCGATAAAAAAATTATCATCGGAGACGGAAAATACCGAGGAATCCGGGGAAAAATAAAGCTCATCCGCGAGCTCGGAAAAGAAAACTTTTCTCTGAGCATCGCCTCAACCGGGACAAACCCGGTGAAAACAGGCCTTCTCTGCTATCTGGCGCGAATCCCGCTGAGGCTGGGGGAAGATATCGGGGGGAAAGGCTGGTTCTACAACCTGAAAATAGATTTCGATTCACGGAGCCATGAGGTCGAAACAAACATCAGCCTTGTCCAGAGTCTGGGCATTAAAGTTGACGACAAGAGCCTGTGCATTTTTCTTTCAGATGATGACAGAACCTATGCCCGAAGATTTTTCGCCCAAAACAGCCTTGAAGGAAGGAGAGTCATAGGCATGCATCCAGGGTCAGGCGTTCATCAGGCCTCTTTCAAGAGATGGCCTAAAGAGAATTTTGCCAGGCTGGCGGATTGGATTATGAGCCATTGCGGCGCTTCTGTTATCCTCTTCGGAGGGGCTGAGGAGACGAGCCTGGCAGAGGAGATAAGCAGCTTGATGACCTCCAGCCCTCTTCTGATGACCGGAAAAACCACCTTGGGCCAGACCGCAGCCTTAATCGCAAAATGCAGCCTTTTTCTGAGCAACGACAGCGGGCTTTTGCATGTGGCCACTGCGGTCCAAACGCCAGCCATCGGCATTTACGGGCCGACAAATGTTGCAAGAACCGGGCCCTATTCCGACTCCGCCGTCATCATCCGCAAGGACTTGAGCTGCAGTCCCTGCTACAAGGGAAAATCTGTTCGCTGCGACCATCTGAAGTGCCTGAAGTCGGTAACAGTGGACGATGTCCGAGGCGAAGTCCAAAAAATGATTGACCGCCATGGCCTCTAAAATCAGAGTCTTGCACGTCATCACCCGCCTCGACAAAGGCGGCTCTGCCGAAAATACTTTTCTGACCCTAACTGGATTGGACAGAAGCCGGTATGAAGTCAGCCTTGCCGCTGGGCCGGTTGAAAATGCGGGTCAGGACAGAAAAAACCAAGTTGAGGAGCACGGTATTCCTTACTTTTATATCCCGGAATTGGTGAGAGATATCAACCCGATCCGTGACCCTGTCGCACTCCTGAAGCTTTATAATCTTTTAAAGAAAAAGAGGTTCGACATCGTCCACACTCACACTTCCAAAGCCGGTCTCTTGGGGCGGCTGGCAGCGAAGCTGGCAAAAACTCCGGTCATCATCCATACCCCGCACGGCCATGTCTTTTTCGGTTATTTCGGACAAGGAAAAACGAAAGTCTTCCTCTTTCTCGAAAAGCTCGCCTCGCGAATAACCGACAGGCTTGTGGCTTTAACCCGGCAAGAAAAAGAAGATTATGTATCTTTCCGGGTCGCCGAGGAGAATCGATGTGTTGTCATCCATAGCGGAATCGAGCTCGACAAATTCACGGAGTTGCCTCCAGGCGAAAAACATAATATCAAGAGCCGGCTGGGCATACCGGCAGACTCTTTGGTCGTCGGGACAGCGGGAAGGCTGGCGACGGTCAAAGGCCCTGAAGTATTGATAGAAGCCGCCCGACACATACTGGCAAAAAAAACCAGCGTCTTTTTTGTCTTCGCCGGAGACGGCGATCTGAGGCCAAGACTGGAGAGAAAAACAGCCGAGCTCGGCATTGAAAAACATGTCGCTTTTCTGGGCTGGCGGGACGACATCGCCCGGATTCTATCCCTCTATGATATCTTTGTCCTGCCTTCGCTGAACGAAGGAATGGGACGCGTTTTGGCTGAGGCTATGGCCCTTGGCAAACCGATTGTTGCCAGCCGCGTCGGAGGAATTCCTGATCTGGTCATCCACGGAAAGAACGGCTTTCTGGTTCCTCCCAAGAATCCCGAAGAGCTGGCCACATCCATCGGGATTCTTTTGGAAGACAGTGAAAAAAGGGCTGAAATGGGAAAATCGGGAAAAGCGATGGCTTCGCATTTCAGCAAGGAAAAAATGGTCGAGAAAATCGCCAAGCTCTATGAGGAATTATTGAAACAAAAGGAAAAATTCTATTTTCCATGATTTTAATGCAAAAAAATCTTTTGCCTGAATGGGAAAATTTGACTACAATAGGTGCTGGTTTCAGGCGCTAGATGGGAGAGAAACTAATCTTTGTCTTGATGGTTCTTCTTCCGCTCTCCATCATCCTCACCGCTCTCTCGGTCCGCATTTTCAGGGTGGAAAGAAAATCGGCCAGTTATCTTTTCATTTTTGCCGCTATCTTTGCGGCTCTTACGCTTATTTACTTTATTTTTTTTCATTGAAACTCATACAAACGCAACCGATAAATCTTTTCATCCTGCACGACCCCTTATTTCTTCTATACGACCTCCCGGCGGCGCTTTCGTATAATCAATTTATTTTGTTGCGTTGTCACGACGGGCGAGCGGAGGACGCGCGGCCATCCGACGGAGTCGTTGCGAGGCGCTGTGCGCCGCGCTCTGCCTGCGGCTTCGGCCCAGCCTCTCAAGGCGGGTCAATAGGGGGACTGTTCCCCTTTCTATTCTTTAAAGCTTTTTGACCGGCGAGCATCAAAATGACGATGATGATGAAGATAAAAGTGGCCTGAAGGAATTCAAAGTATATCCGCAGGTCCTGTGTGGCTCTGAGATTGATGCCGCTGATTCCCAGGCAGGCTGTTACCAGGTAGATCAACATCACAGTCTGAATTTCATTGAATCCCAGAGACACCAGGCGATGGTGAAAATGGTCTTTGCCCGTGTATTCAATCCATTGTCTGAAGCTCTGAACCCGGCCGCTCGAAATTCGCGCCAGGGTGATGTAAATCATATCAAAGATAAAGACGCTTAAAATCAATATCGGCAGGCTTAGGGCAACCTTTGGATCTCTCTCCGCCCATCCGCCCATGACCGCGATTCCCGCCAGGGTAAATCCCAGGAACGTGCTTCCGGTATCGCCCAGGAAGATGGAGGCAGGCTTAAAATTGAACTTCAAAAAGCCGAGGCAGCTTCCGGCTAAGGTGATGGTTAAATACCCCAAATAAGATTGATGCGTGATCAGAGCCACGACAAAAAAGGAAAGCGCTGAGATGGCTGTCAAGCCGGTTGCCAGCCCATCCATGCCGTCGAAAAAGTTCACGGCATTGGTTATCCCCACCACCCAGATCACAGTCAGAACGACCTCGCCGGCAACACCCCACCAGGTGTTGGGCAGGAAGTCTAATTTCACCTTGCACAGGATCAGGACGGAAGAAGCCAGAACTTGCACAGCCAGCTTCCACATGGCCGGAAGTCTGTTGATGTCGTCAACGAGACCCATGACGAGAATGATCGTTCCCCCGATAACCACTCCCTTCAGCTCGATCGAGAAACTGAAATTCAAGAAGATGGTCGCCAGATAGGAAATACAGATGGCCAGCCCGCCCATAAGCGGGATAGGCTTTTTATGGATCTTCCGCTCATCGGGCACGTCAAGGACTTTAAGCTTAGTGGCGACAATCCTCACCAACGGGGTCAAGAGAAAAGTCAGGAGGAAAGAAAACAGAAAAAGAAAAAGCCAACGAGACGGAACTCCGGATAAAAATACATGAATGGTATCTAAGAGACTTCTCATTTAATCCAATATCCTAAAAAATTTCTTTAACGGCTGCAATGACTTTTTCTATCTCTTTCTCGGTTAAAGAAGGATAGAGAGGGATGGAGATCGTCCTCTCCCAGGCTTCCATGGTGTTGGGGAAACCGGAGAGACGCAGATACTTATGGAGAGGATAATAAACGGGACGTCGGCACATGACTTTTTTCTGCTGCAGTTTTTCAAGATAGGCAGAGGCATTATCTTTGGTTTTCACAACGAATCGATAATAAATATGTTCTTTTCCCTCTCGCCAGACCGGAAGGGAGAAGTCACAGCCTTTAAATTCTTCAAAATACCGTGCAGCTATTTCCCTACGGCTGGCGATGAATTTCTCCAGCAACCCGAGCTGAGCAAGCCCGAGAGCAGCCTGAATATCGGTCATCTTGTAGTTATAGCGCACGCTAAATTCCTCTCTCTCGTCATAGTCCCTGAGGCTTTTGACCTTTGAAATCAAGTTTTTGGAATCGCTCAGAACCATTCCGCCCTCGGCAGTGGTCATCACTTTAGTCGCGTAGAACGAGAATATGGAGAGAAGCCCGAAGCTACCCGCATTCCGGCCTAGGAATTGGGCCCCCACCGCCTGGGCACAATCTTCGACCAGGGGAAGACCCAGCTCAGAAAGTCTGTTTAGCTCTGCCGGGCAGCCGAACATATGGGGCACGACAACGGCTTTGGTTTTTGGATTCACGGCTTCCTGGACAGCATCGGCGGAAATATTGAAGGTGAGAGGCTCGATATCGACAACAACAGGTGTTGCTCCTGTGTACTGGACGGCATTGAGGACTGCGGAGCAGACAAATGAAGGGATAATGACTTCATCCCCCTCCCTCACTCCCAACGCTAACAGCGCTAAGTGCAGAGCCGATGTCCCTGAGCTTGTGGCAGAGGCGCTTTTCTTGCCGATAGAATCAGCAAATTTTCTCTCAAACTCCTGGACCACAGGGCCTTGAGACAGATGGCCGGATCTGAGCACGCGGACGACCGCTTCGACCTCGGCATCGCCGAGCGAAGGCCGGGAATGGGGAATGGTGTTATCACGCATCGCGCAAAAATCTGAATGCTTTGAAACCCTCGGCATATTTCACTTTTCCCTGAAAGCCTCTGAAATTGGCTATGGCTCTGACGCTCTCAACCATATCCAGTTTTGTCGGATAAGATTTAGAGACCTGGGAGGAGAAGACTCTGATTAAATTCTGTTTTTCCTCGAGGACATCCTCGATGTCGACGAATATGTCTGGCTCGAAATTGATCGAGGTGTAATCCTCGTAGAAAAAAACTCTCTTGACATATCGAGTGGCAGCCAAGGCGCATTCAGCCAGGGCACGGTGGTCCTGATGGATGTCATAGAGGTAATTGACATAGACTTCATCAGGCTTGACCTCTGCGATGACTTTATCGATCCGGGTGATGATGATCCTCTCGTTGGGAAGCTCCGTATCGATGCATCCGCCCCAGAAGATTTTCTTCACACCCACAAGCTTCATCGCCTTTTCCTGTTCCTTCTGCCTGATTCCCGGGTCTCCACCGAATTCTCCTTTGGTTAAAACCATGAAATAGATGTTTTCACCTTTTCTGGCAAATTTGAGAAAGGTGCCTCCGCAGCCATATTCGATATCGTCAGGATGGGCTCCTAAGGCTAAGATAGTCAATTCATTCTCCTTTGGTTAGGATGGCAAGGCTTTCCGGACCACAGTTGAACAATAAATCGACAACCGACATAAAAGGCTCAAATTCTCCGAAAAGCTGAGGATAGACCGGATGTTTATAGTTTTGAAAGATAACCCGAATGCCTTCTTTTTTAAACTGGCCCAAGTCCAGATAATTGGCTCCGTCTTTTCCCGAAAGGTAGACATCCCCTGCCAGGCGTTTGCAGAGGCCGACCAGCCGCTCGGTACGGCCTTCTCTTGACTCATAGGCAGAGGACAGAGCAAACTTCTTACTAGAAATACCCAGGGCTTTGACGAAGTATTGGATAAAATGAAGATTGATATCTACCAGGAGTTTCCAGTTCTCGGCGTAGGTCGTCTCGAAAAAATCAATATGCTCTTTGAAGTAAGGAGCCTTAGAATAATTGGTGATTAAGGCATTGAGATGCTTTTTCCTCCACTGGACGGTGTTGTTGATCTCAACCTCATTGATTTTTTGCCCGAATTTATGAATCACCGGAACAGACAGCCACTGCCATCGTTGGTCGGTCTTGATCTTGTTCCGATTCTGCCATTCATTCTTCTTAAACTGGGCATCATCCAGAAACACAAAAAGATCGCATCGGCGAATCTTGTCGAAATAACCCAGCCAGGGCAGATATTGAGGCTGATGGATGGCAACGATCATAGACTATACATCTCTCGCGATTTCCGCCAAGAATGTGATCCAAAATTCTTTTGAAAATGAAGGATTTTTTCTTGAGAAAAAAATCTCTGGATGAACTGAGAGGTTGCACTTTGCAAAAAAATTAGAGTTCACTATCATCGAGCGCTTTTTCTATGTGCAAAATGGGCGATTTTGCCAGATCAATATCTGTCGGCTGCTCTGGGGGTTTTCCCTCAGCGTCAAAATAAATATCGACAACCGGACGCAGGGGAAGGTTCTCATTGATGCCAACGACCCTTCCGATTTCACCGCTGTTCAGCAGGACAAAGCTTCCCAGGGGATAAGGCGTAATGACGTTGAAAAAGGTCTTTATGATCGCCTTGTCAAAAGAATTCTTCTCCTCCTGGACAACTATCTTGACAGCTTCATAAGGCATGAATCTTTTCTGGCGGTGAGGCCGGGGATGGGTCAAGGCTTCATAGACTTCGATGATAGCGGCGATCTTGGCGCAATCGGAGATTTCTCCGCCTTTTTTCCCCTCAGGATAGCCTGATCCATCTTCTTTCTCATGGTGCTGATAGACGACGTCCGCTGCGGATTGAGGCAAATTTTTTATGTTCTTCAAGAGCTTAAGCCCATGAATCGGATGTTCCTTGATTCGGCCATATTCCTCTTCTGTCAAGGGTGCAGTTTTGTAAGCAATCTCATCAGGAATTTTGAGCATGCCAAGATCATGGAGCAGGCTGGAACCGCAGAGATCAATGAACTCATTCTCCTCGAATCCAAGGGCTATGCCCATGTTCGTCGATAAGATGGCCACATTGACAGAATGCGAATAGAGAAAGTCGTTTCGCTCTCCATAGCAGGCAAAGATGTTGATCAAGGATAATAAATTGTTGTTGTTGTAACGAAGCTTGTCTGTGATAATCTCAGCAATTCTGAAAATTTCATCCCCTTCAACGACCCTTTCTTCTTGAACATCCTCCATGATTTGCCTGGTCCGACCGACCAAATCCTCATAGACTTTTTTAATCTCTGGCAGGCTTTCTTGACTTTCTTTCATTCTTATCGCATCTGAGATCGAAGCACGTTCTTCTTTGGTTCCCTTTCTTGAGACTCTCTTCATGATATCAGATATTTTAATCATGAACGATTATTGCTCCACGATGTCATAGGCTGCTTTTCTAACGATCTCCTCGCCAATCTCGTTGAGCCCCTGGGTGTAGCCGAGCAACAAACTAAGATCGCAGATTGTGTTGACCAGCCGTGGAATTCCGTCCGAGTAGGCCCAGATATGGCTGCAGGCGATATCACTGAAAATCTTTTTTTCACTCCCGGCAACCTTCAATCTGTGAACGATATATTTTTCTGTATCTTCCTTGCTTAACGGATTCAGATGGTAGCGTATGGCCAATCTCTGCTTCAACTGTTTCATCGTATCGATCTTTGTCCGCAATTCAGGCTGCCCGATGAGGATAAGAGTCAACAAAAATCTGTCATTCAACTGAAAATTCAAAAGCAATCTTAATTCTTCAAACGTCTCAGTGTCCTTAATCACCTGAGCTTCATCGATGATGATGACGGTATCTTTGCCTTTGTTCATGTTCTCGTAGAAGCGGTCGTTTAGATGCATCAGCAATTGTGGCTTCCGGGCGCTTGACGTGTTTTTTATATCCAGCTGAAAACATATTTCTCGCAAAAGATCAACAGGGCTCAAGAGAGGGTTGGTGATTAGGGCAATTTCATACTTATCCCGGGGCAATGATTCAAAAAGCTGCCGGCTGATGACAGTCTTTCCGCAACCATACTCCCCGGTCAACAAGGCAGCGCCTTTGCGCTCTTCAATGGCATAGACCAACCGGGTCAGGGATTCATGGTGTTCATAGGAGGAATAAATAAACCGGGGGTCGGGTGTATTTTCAAAAGGCTTCTCTTTCAGCTTCCAGTAGTTTTCGTACATATTTTTCCCTGCGCTGCCCTCTTATTTTTAAAATGACTATAAATGAATAACTTATACAAGTCAACGTCCAGATTTGCAGAGTTGCGTCCATCTTTGTTGTTTTTTTTAATCAAGTTTCGCATAAAGAACAAGGATTTCACCAGAAAACAGGTCTATCTAACTGATAAAAAAGGGATTATAAATAATCCCCTTTCATCTCTCAATAATCCAAAAGCCGGAGAACGTGAATTGTTAACCAGGTTGACATTGAGCCGCTTTTGCCGTTGCCGAAGAAAGAGTGTTGAAAGCGATTCTGGATTGTTCAATTTCAACTCCCCACCTCTTCCTCGTCCAGAGCCCTTTTGATGATGAGAGCAGACGATTTCGCCAGATCAATCCTCCTCGAGGGCTTTGGAGCTTTTCCTCCAGGATCAAGAGCAATTTCCACAACCGGACGCAAAGGAATGTCTTCATGGATGCCAATGACTTTCCCGATCTCACCGTTATTCAACAGCATATAGCTTCCCAGTGGATAGGGAGTAATGAAGTTCAAGAAAATCTTGACCAGTTTTGGCTCGAAAGACCGTTTCACCTCCTGGACAATCATCTTCACGCCTTCGTAAGGAATAATTTTGTGCTTTCGGTAAGACCGGGGATGGGTTGCAGACTCATAGACATCCGCGATAGCCACTATTTTAGCGAACTCGGAAATCTCCTCTCCGCTCTTCCCTTCAGGATATCCTGTTCTGTCTATTCTCTCGTGATGCTGATAGACAACATCCTGGGCAGACTCTGGCAAATCCTTTATGTTTTTTATTAGCTCCAGGCCATAGGCGGGATGTTTTTTAATCCACGCGTATTCCTCTTTGGTCAGCTTGGAAGGCTTGTTGATAATTTTTGGAGGAACTTTAAAAAGCCCGACATCATGCACCAGAGCTGATGCGCATAAATCCACCAGTTCATTTTCGCCGTATTCCAGAGCCAAACCAAAATTCGCCGCCAGAATCGCGGAATTGACAGAGTGGACCGGTAGATATTCTTCTTTCTCCCCAAAAAAAGCAAATATGTTGATCAAGGATAAAAGAATCTCGTTGTTGACGCGCAGCCTGTCCACTATGACTCTTGCAATATCCACAAATTCTTTTCCCTCGATGAGCTCTCCCTGGCTAAGTTCGTTCAAAAGTAGCTTTGTCCTGACAATAACGTCCTCGTATGTTTTTTTTATCTCAACAAGGCTCTCTTGACCGTCTTTGGTTTCAACAATCCTTTGAGCAGGAGTCGGCTTCCGCCTTGGCTTCTCACTACTCTTTTTTACGAGTTCAGACAACTTAACCATGGTCAACCCGTACTTTAAACTCTCAATCTTTTTTTGCTGCCTAAGATAATAAAATCCAATATTTTAGTCAACCTCTCAATCAAACAAGAAAATGACAAATACCCACACTCTCCATCGGATTTTTAATCCCCTCCTCCGTTTGCTCTTCTCAGCAACAACTCTTCAAAATCTAAGAATTTAGCTTTTGCTGTCTTCACGGAACGTGTAATACTTCAAGTCGGAATACATTCCATTTACTTTATTTTCCTCTTGGGAAAGATTAAAAAAGTTGCTATGGAATACGGAATATGTCCTTTTCAGAATATCCTGAACCGGGCAAGAAGATCTATTATCGCCTTAATGTCATAGACAAAAAAGGAAGGGAACTGGTCTCAAACCCTATCTTTGTCAGGTTTCAGCGTCTGTGAATCAGAAGTCCGGCTATTTCCTCAACAGCTGCCTTATCCCCACGGCAACGGCGAATAAA